>NZ_JAKKRH010000057.1:0-25741 GCF_025654465.1 Shewanella sp. SM101 | reverse complement strand
ATATTGAGTTGCATTATTTACCGCCTTACAGCCCGAACCTCAATCCGATAGAAAGACTGTGGAAGGTCATGAATGAGCACGCGAGGAACAGCGTGTACTTCAAAAATAAGCGAGATTTCAGGTCCGCACTGGATAAATTTTTCAAAGAAACATTACCCGATATTGGTGAAAGTTTAGCGTCGCGGATCAATGATAATTTTCAGCTCTTTACCCACGCATCTTCAGGTTGATTGGGTATATCTAGTTAATAAGGTATGGCTGGAATAGCGGCTTATAAGTAATAGAAGGCTGTGACAGAATCTGTCGTAGCAATATGAAAATAGAATTTATGTGGTTAATTCGATTAACTAAGTTCGCCAAGTGTATATGTTCGCGGTATAAAGCAAATGGATTAATACTGCGGCCAAGTGTCAAGATGAAGGAATAAATACAATGGATGTTAAGACGTATCTACAAGCATTGAGTGCTATTTACGCCAACATGAATCAAACATTAGAACTGGATCGTGGCTTATCAAATTCGGCCTTAGATGAAGCCGAAAAACAATTAGGTTTTAAATTTGTTTCTCCGTTAAGGGAGCTTTGGGGATATGCCAATGGCGGCAATGAGTGGAGCACAGTATTTGCCCGGAAAGATTACTTTTGCCGGTATGATTTTTTGTCTTTAGCCTCATCTCTTGCATATCGTGACCGAATGAAAAAACGGGCCCAGCACTACGCTAATTACCAAGAGCCAGAAGTGCGGGATCCCAAAATCCAATCGGGATGGTATCAAGAAGGTTGGTTGCCCTTTGCCCAATTTGGGGGCGGTACATTACTCTTGATTACAGATCATTCGCCCTCGGCATTAGGCCAAATGGGACAAGTGATCGCATACACCCATGACCCCGATATGATGGACTTTATTAGCCCAGATCTAAGCCAATTTTTTGCACAATCCTTGGCGCAAATCGCGCTATATCCAGATGAATTAATTGAGGATTAAGGATAACGAAAATAAACGTCCACTACTCGATAAGCCTAGTAAACCTATGATTACATTTTGAACTTCAGGGCAACATGAAGTGAGGTATGATGTGAAAAGCTACCCTAAAAAAGACAGAGACCAAGCACTAAACGCATTGCAGAGATTGGCAGAAAATGACAAGCAGTTAACTGAGCCTCAAGTCGCCAAACTCGCTATCCTACAACAGTGTGTAAAAGAGAGTCGTCATCTCTCCGCTAACGAATGGATCAATCGCATCTGCTACATAGAAAATGATTTAACCCAATTAGCCATAATCCAACGGGTGGCCTTTAATAACTTCGATGAGTTTATGAACTGCCTGACATTAGCGGGGCGCTTTGGTTGTTTGACGCGATTAGTGCGGGATGGGGATTATTCGGGTACAGATAGCCTACATATTTGGCCCTTGTTGGCGGCACTAGCCATCCATGATTTACCTACTATTACAGCCTATAAACAGCGATTTGTGCCGCCTTTTTTAACTGGGCATAGGGTGACACTCTTGGCCTGCAATGCCGTATATGCCATTTTAGGTGCCACAGCCGTGTCAGATAAGTTACGCCATCAACTTACAAACCTAAAAGACTCGAAATACAGCATGGCGATGCTGCGCAGCCTAGCCGCCATCATCAATCAGGATATGACCTCGTTTATCGATAACATAGCCATTATAGTCAAGTCTAATCGCCTGCAGCAGGAGTTCTCGCTACTGGAAAAATGTTACTGTGTTAACGCTCATGGTTTAGTCAATCTGTGGAGGTTCCATATGGCCAATGCGCCACTACCACCACTTGATTTTCCCCTACCATGGCAGCATGAATTACACGGATTTTTTACTACGGGTCATGAGTCCATTGGGATATCTTTCGATCCTTTAGCTGAGCGAGAGTTAAATGATCTGCCAATTGACCCAAATACGCTGGCGCTAATCCATTCATTAACAGCACATTCTCACAGAGATGGTCACGAATAACCCCAAAAAATTAACCAGTTAAAGTGAGATTGTGATTTAGTTTCTATTTAAGGAGGATTGTTTTTGCTCATGTCTGGATACACACGCACTAAAAATGAGTTGGACTTGAAATCATGCACGAGAGATATCGAAAAATAATTAATGAACGCCAGTTAGTCTCAGTGATGAATAAAACTAAGTGGCGCGAGCTTTGTTATGATTTTGAAGAGCTTCATTTTCTATCTATTAGCGTAAGGTACAAACTGATTTCATCAGAGGATATTTTAGGATTTAGTGCCGTTTGGTGGAACGAGATCTATGAAGAAAGTTCAGGTATCGAGTGGCTAGACTTTAATCCAATAGTTTCCGAGTATCGTGGTCGTTTAGTTGCACCTAAGGAGACCGATAGGAGCAGTGAAATTCTTACCATTCTAAATAGACACGGAATTAAATACGCTATGGAAGGCTCTTGTTTTCGGGTATGGGGCTATATAAGCCAAGATACAACCCCAGTATTTACATAAAAAACCATTTTAGAGTGGCGCCTAGCGTTTAGTATTGTGGGTCAAATTTCGCCGGCGAGTATACTCTTTGTTGCTAGGACTGAGTGCCTGTAAGGCACGCTATTCAAGTCGCAGCATATCAGTTGCCCTTAGGTGCCTGAGCGCGGTCGAACATGCCATAGTCACGAACAACTTCGGCAACCCGCAGGCGATAGTCGGCAAATAATTGTACGCGTCCTTGAGTTTGTGCCTCGCGGTGATATATCTGTTGTCGCCAAGCCTGAACCGCAGCCTCATTCTCCCAGAATGACAACGATAATAGGCGTTCGGGATTGACCATGCTCTGAAACCGTTCGATTGAAATAAATCCTTCAATGTTACTCAGGCTTGATTTCAGGTCGGCGGCTATCTCTAAATACCTTTCTTGGCAGCCGGGATTCGGCACGACTTCAAAAATAACTACCATCATAGTTTTGTCTCAGCAGCTCTTTGATAGGTCTTGGCTATCGGCTTTAGGAAACTGCGTTTTTCACTCAAAATGAACTCTCCTTGCTTGGCCAACTGAAAATTTGCCTTGCCTGCGGCTTCTGTCTTCAGTTTGTCTCTATAGCGTTCATAGTGGGCCAGACTATCGAAGCTAATGAGACCAAATGCAGTATCGTTGGTGCCTTCGTGTGGCAGAAAGTAGCCAAGGAGTTCGCCGCCGTAGGCTGGAATTATATCGCCCCAGTTTTCAGCATATTGGGCAAATTGTTCCAATTTGAAGGGGTTTATTTTGTATTCGATAAAACAGGTGATTTTCATAGTGTTTGGCGCCATTGACTTGTGTGGTAAAGGTTTTAGTTGCATTGTAATTACCTGAAAACTTAATGCTTCGATGGTTATCGAACTGTCCTCGAATGAGATTACAAGCATGGAACCTAACATCGCTTTTATTGCCAACTTGATTGGCGACGCCGCCCGCTCACGTATGTTGATTGCTCTTATGGGCGGAGAGGCATTGACGGCGACAGAACTGGCTCTTGAAGCTGACATCACGCCACAGACTGCCAGCAGCCATTTAACTAAGTTGGTTGAAGGTGAACTATTGCTCGTGCGTAAGCAGGGGAGGCATAAGTATTTTCAGCTGCAGAGCCGCCAAGTGGCCGAACTGTTGGAAAGTCTGCTCAACATGAGCGCTGCCATTGCGAACCCTAAGGTCATTCATGGACCTGCGGACCCTAGATTGAGACTGGCTCGTGTTTGTTATGACCATCTCGCGGGTGAATTGGGTGTTGCGCTTTACGACAGCTTAAGTCGGCAGAATTTGATCGCCCATGAAGGTGGCGAAACAAAAATTACCGCAGCAGGGATGACCTTTTTTGCCAAACGTGGCGTAGAACACTCGTTGCTGGGTGCACCAGATGATGTATTCGATGTGCCGAAAAGTCGTCAATCTCGCCGTCCTTTGTGTAAGTCATGCCTCGATTGGAGCGAGCGTCGCAGCCATCTAGCTGGTGTTCTAGGTCAATGGGTTCTTAAGGATATTTTGACTAAAGGCTGGGCAGAGAAAGCCCTCGATACCCGTGCCCTACAATTTTCAAGCCGAGGGTTAAAATCCTTTCGTGCTGACTATGGCATTGCGACAAAATAGACAATTTAATGTTGTCTATTTGAGGCTGAAAATCATATTGTTAATTATGGCTAGCCATTTTTACTTGTTATTCCAGAATTCAGATAGAAAGGAATAGAAGGCATTTGGATGGGGTGTTAATTTGAACTAAGTTAGGCGGCGTTGGATGATAAAAACATCTTTAATTTTATTCTTTCTTCATGTCTTCTCATTTTCTGTATTGGCAAATGAGGCGTTAAAATTTGAGGTCAATGGAAATAACTTTTATATAACAATATATAATAATTCTGAAAAAAATTTGAGCTTAATTATATTCTATGTTTTGACCCATTGGGTGGTATCAGTTTTAATATAAAGGATGAAAATGGAGTCATCTATGGCATGTTTGATTCTGGTTGTGCGTTAAACGAAAAAATATCAGTGCCTCGTTATGGAATTATTGGTCAGATAGTAGATAAAGACCTAGTTAAAATGATCTATGATCCCGTTCCTAAAAAATTACATGTAACAGCAATGTTTTGTGAGAATTATTTTACTAGGGAAAAATGCTTAACAAGCAATACACAAATTGTAGATTTTTCAGTAAAATAACTATTCTCATATTAATTCTTGAGTACAAAATGAGGCTACTCATAGTTAAGTGAATATGACACTTAATTTTTGCACCTATTTCGTAATTAACATAAATGTAGTCATAGAGCCTATAGAGACATGTTTACTGAGTGGCATTGTCACTCATGACGATATAGCTTTGCCATTTCGGTATAGAGGAAGGTATTAACAAGATGCAATCAGTCGATTTATCCCGTCCGCTGCCTTTTCACCTAGAAAGGCTCAAGGGCCATGCTTGGCTTTATCAGGAACGTTTGGAAAGTCTGGATAGGGTGATGAATATGATCCGTACCGATTCCAGAGACATTGACTTGCTGAGTATCAGTAATCGTCATCTCGCTCTGGCATCAAAGGCACTGCATAGCGCCGCAGCTCCGGCACGTGCCTTCGAGCATCTGCAGCAAATGCATTATCTGGGTATTAAGGGTTATAAACGTAAGCTGATGGCCGATGGCGATACCCTCAGTGTCAAGATCCCCGCAGACACCTTAGTGCTGAAATCACTGCCTGCAGATAACCGATTTTTATCCTATGCAGACTGGAGTATCTATTTTTGGAGTGCGGTGTTGCATGATCAGTACCAAGATATGACCTATTTGGTCAGCATCAAGGAGGCCGATAACTTTAATTGGGAGTTGGATCCGCCTTCCCATATGATGAGTGATATTTTGGCCGGTTTCTTCCGTGTGAAAGGCGCGATGTGGCAGCGTTGATCCAAGATTTTGTCAGCGCCACTGAGTTTGGTAAGATATCGACGGCATCTTACGATCACGTCGCGAATGTTACGCTGCCAACCATTGACGTCATGTTGAAAATCTTCGGCGGTGCTGATGAAGTCCAATATCGGCAGGCCATGTACCTAGCGCTGCAATCCCACGATAAGTTTTATAGCCTGCCACGTATGGCGGGACATTCAGTTGGCGATATTTCCTTGCCGCTTAGCGCGTTAGCAAAGTTAGCCTACCGCAAGTTTGGTTATACCTTAGGGTTCTACAGCGATTATGTCCCAGAAGTTATCTATCAAATTGAGGATCAACCTATGAGCTTCGAACAGTTAGAGCCGATAAGCTAAGTACTATTAGATTTGTCCCTTGCACAAGGCCATTAAAATCGGACTCATAATGGCTGTCACAGTTTTTTCTAAATGAGAAAACGGCAAACTTTATCGCAGTTGAGCCCTGTCTTAATGCTTCTTAGCCTCCAAGCGTGTCCGTGATTATTCTTACCTAGGCTAATTCACCACGCCACCTAAAATCCGCCTTTATGCCCTGTGAGCGGCTGTTGTGGGGCGGTTTCCCCTCTAAAATTAATCAAAGCTCTTAAGAACTAATTCAACTACCGTGATTAAGTGTGCACGCATGGCCAGAAAATGCGGACGTTCAGACATTCTGAGTGCTGCCATGGAGGTGACCGTCCGCCCCATGGTCGCTTATTCACATCCATGCGAGCGGTCCTATACAGCAGATGCCACGTTCGAGCACCCATGACTGGACTGGCTGCGTGTCATTGTAATGGCTGTGCTTAACTTAATTTCATAATAAATCAATTGGTTAAGCATGGGTTTCACTTGAAAAAATTTTTTATACTCTCAAGATCGAACAGACTGATTTACCTAAAAGCTGGATACCCGCCCACAAGTATTGCAGGAATGACGGTTAAAGACAGCCTGTAATTAAGCACTGTCTCTTTTACCTTCATAGTTAAATCTATTAACAATTCTTCAATGTCCGTGTAGTTTAGGTAGCTTATAAAAACAACAATAGGTTATCGCTATGACTTTATCTTCTGTATCACTTGCTGTATCAGTTATCTCAAGATCAGCAATCCTAAAGGCATTTGAATTTAAATCCTCTGCAAATAAGTCCCATTTTTCCAAGACCTTAATCGCTTCGGCCTTAGCCTTGAGTTTTATGGGCGCGGGTTTGAGTTCGGCGCAAGCGGCGACCAGTGCTATGCCGGATGCGGCTAAGTTGGCGGCGGGTGTGGAGCAAAAGGTGATCGACTGGCGTCGTGATTTGCATCAACACCCTGAGTTGTCTAACCGTGAGTTTCGTACCAGCAAGATTATTGAAAAACATCTGAAATCTTTAGGGTTAGAGGTACAAACGGGGGTGGCGCATACGGGCGTGGTGGCCATTTTGAAAGGCGGAAAGCTGAAAGGTGGCAAGCCTGGTCCGCTGATTGCGATTCGAGCAGATATGGATGCACTGCCTGTGACTGAAGTGGTCGATGTGCCTTTTGCCTCTAAGGTGACAGACACTTATCGCGATCAAAAAGTGGGTGTGATGCATGCCTGTGGCCACGATACCCATGTGGCTATGTTAATGGGCGTGGCCGAAAACTTGGTTAAAGTGAAAGAAAGCCTAGCGGGGGATGTGATGTTTATCTTCCAACCCGCTGAAGAAGGTGCGCCAGAGGGTGAAGAGGGCGGCGCGGAATTGATGCTCAAAGAAGGGCTGTTTGCTCAGCGCAAACCCGAGCAAGTATTTGGTATGCATGTCACCTCGAGTATGCCGAGTGGCATGATTGGCCTGCGCAGTGGCCCAGCAATGGCGAGTGAAGACTCTTTTACCATCAAAGTGAAAGGCAGCCAAACCCACGGTTCACGACCTTGGAATGGGGTTGATCCTATCGTCGCTGCGGCGCAAATTATCACTAACGTGCAAACGATCGTCAGCCGTCAGGTGGATATCACTAAAGCGCCGGCGGTGGTGAGTTTTGGTGCGGTCAATGGTGGCATTCGCTCTAACATTATTCCCGATGAAGTCGAGCTGATTGGCACGATTCGCACCTTCGACCAACCCATGCGCGCCGATATTAAACTGCGTTTAGCGCAAATGGCCGAGTTATCGGCAAAAACGCTTGGTGCGACTGCGACCACAGAGATCCACCAAGGTTATCCTGTGGTGGTTAACAATCCCGAATTAGTCGCCAGTATGCGGCCCGTGCTTGCGAGCGTGGTGGGCGATAAGATGCTGATTGAACCCGGGTTAATCACAGGTGCCGAAGACTTTGCTTACTATGCCTTAGAAACACCGGGTATGTTTTTCTTCCTCGGGGTGACGCCAAAAGGAACTGACCCTGAAACGGCGGCCAGCAATCATTCTCCGGCATTTTATGTGGATGAAAGTGCGCTAAAAGTGGGCGTTGAGGCCATGACCAAAGTGGCGTTAACGGCGCTCAAAGCCCAATAAGTGGCTAACGCATTATTCCGTAAACGCTGCGGTATAACTTGAGCTTACAAAAAATCGGCGCGGGATAAGCTTCCTGCGCTTGATTTGTTAAACAATTTACCTCTATATGTGGATATTTACAGCAAGGAGCGAACAAGATGAAGCGCACGCTATCGGCTCTGGTGTTGGCCATGGGACTTTTGAACCCCCTAAGCCAAGCACAGGCCACCACGGCAGAAGACATTAAGAGTTTCACGCTAGATAACGGCATGAAAATCATGGTGCTAGAAGATGCCTCAATTCCCAATGCCAACATGTATTTATTTTGGAAGGTCGGTTCACGTAACGAAGTGCCCGGCATTACTGGTATTTCGCACTTTTTCGAACACATGATGTTCAACGGTTCGAAAAAGTACGGCCCAAAAATGTTCGACCGTACTATGGAAGCCGCGGGTGGCGCAAACAATGCGTATACCACTGAAGACATGACGGTTTATACCGATTGGTTCCCCGCCAATGCGCTCGAAACTATGTTCGATCTCGAAGCTGACCGCATCGCTAACTTAGATATCAACCAAGCCATGGTCGATAGCGAACGTGGCGTAGTGCAGTCGGAGCGTTCCACTGGCTTAGAAAACTCTAACTGGAATGCCCTCGAAGGCGAAATCAAAGGCGTGGCATTTTTAGCCCACCCTTATTCGTGGTCGGTGATCGGTCACGAGTCGGATATCGCCGCTTGGTCGCTGGAAGATTTAGTCCAATACCATAAAACCTATTACGCGCCGAACAATGCCGTGGTCGTGATTGCCGGTGATGTAAAGCTTGCCCAAGTAAAAGCCTTGGCAGATAAGTACTTTGCGCCTATTCCGGCACAGACTCCGCCTAAAGCGATTCGCACTGTCGAACCTGAGCAAAAGGGTGAGCGTCGCACCTTTGTGCAAAAGGCATCGGTCAGCACACCGAATGTGATGTTGGCATACCATATTCCAGCGGCAACCCATGCGGATTTTTATGCGCTGGACTTATTAAGCTCGATTCTAAGTCAAGGTAATAGCTCGCGTTTATATCAATCACTGGTTGATAAACAAGTGGCCTTAGAAGCGCAAACCTACATGCCGATGTCGGTCGATCCTAACATCTTCTATGTGATGGGTGTTGCTACACCTGAGGTGAAAGCCTCGACGCTGGAGCATGCGCTGATTGAGCAAATCGATGCGATTGCGGCCCAAGGTATTACCCAGCAAGAATTGGATAAAGTTAAAAATATTAAGTTGATGGATTTTTATCGCTCGATGGAAACCATTAATGGTAAGGCTAATACCATAGGCACCTATGAGATGTATTTTGGCAGTTACGACAAGTTATTTAATGCACCTGAAGCCTATAACAAGGTGACGCCTGCGGATATTCAACGAGTTGCCCAAACCTACTTACGTAAATCGAATCGCACTGTGGCTGTGCTGGCGGCAACCGAGGAGTCCTCCCTATGAAATCGATAGCAGTGAAATCGACAGCAATGAAATCACTTAAGATGGCATCACTGGCGAAACCGTCTAAGTTAATGGCAGCATTGGCTTTAGGCACCAGCTTAGTCTTAGCGGGCTGCGCGGCGACATCGGCACCAAAGCGGGTCGATACTGGCAGCTTTGCGATGCCAAGTTACGATAAGTTTGTGTTAGATAACGGCTTAACTGTGTACTTAATGCCGCAGCGCGAAGTGCCGTTAATTACCTTAAATGCCGTGGTACGTGCGGGTGCTGTCAATGACACCACCGCAGGCGTGGCAAAAATGACAGCAGAAGGCTTGCTGTTAGGTGCGGCGGGGAAATCTAAGGCGGATATCGAGCAGCAAGTGGATTTTCTCGGTGCAAGCTTAGTGGCCGAAGCGGATAAGGAAGGCAGTTATCTGAGTGCTGACTTTATGGCGAAGGACATTGACTTGATGCTGGGCTTATTTAGCGCGGCGATGTTAACGCCGGACTTTGATGCCGCCGAGTTCGATAAACTCAAGCAACGTGCGATTGCTGGGCTACAGCAGGATAAAGAAAGCCCACGAGCTGTGATTGGTCGTTACTTCGATAAGCTCGTATTTGGTGCACATCCTTATGGTAATGCGGCTTCGGGTAACAGTGATTCGCTTGAACAAGTGACAGTGTCGCAGCTGCGCGCCTTCCATAAGAGTTACTATCAGCCTTCCAATACCGCGATAACTGTCGTGGGTGACTTTGATGTGGCGACGATGAAAGCCAAGTTGACGCAAACCTTTGGTCAGTGGCAAGGCAACGAAAAACTGGTACAACCTGATTTAAACCAAGGTTTGCCTCAGTTGACCGAGGCCAAAGTCTTGTTGGTGGATAAACCCGATGCAATCGAAACTACTTTTGTGATCGGGGGCTTAGGTATTAGTCGTGACAATCCAGACTATGTAGGTTTAACGGTAGTGAACACTATTTTAGGTGGTCGTTTCACCTCTTGGCTTAACGACGAGCTGCGGGTGAACGCGGGGCTAACCTATGGCGCGCGCTCAGGTTTTAGCCCTTATACCGATTCGGGCGTATTCACAATCAGCACTTTCACTAAGACGGAAACCACTCAAGAAGCGATGGATCTAGCCTTAAAAACCTATGCACGTTTATGGGAAAAAGGTGTAGATCAAGCGACCTTAGATTCGGCTAAAGCCTACGTTAAGGGTCAGTTCCCGCCTCAGTTTGAAACCTCAGGGCAGCTGGCGGGGCTCTTATCAGGCATGTATCTGTACGGTTTCGATGATAAGTTTATCAATGAGTTCCAAGCTAAGGTGGATGGTTTAACCTTAGAAGAGACCCAAAGGTTAGTGAAAACTTACTTCCCGCAAAAAGATCTGCAATTTGTGCTGATTGGCAACGCGGCTAAGATTGCACCTATCGCCGCTAAGTACGGCAAAGTGCAAACCGTCGATATTAAAGCCACCGGATTTGGCCAATAAGCTATCATGCGAGGCTTGATTCGATAAAAAAAGGTCTGCATAGTGCAGACCTTTTGCTTTTCTGTTCGAGGTGCTAGGTGCTAGGTGCTAGGTGCTAGGTGCTAGGTGCTAGGTGCTAGGTGCTAGGTGCTAGGTGCTAGGTTCAGCGTTTATTGTCCACCCGGCTTAGCATAATGGGTCATCCAATCCTTCACTTGGTTATACCAATAGAGGGAGTTATTGGGTTTCATAACCCAATGGTTTTCATCGGGGAAGTAAATCATCCGCGATTCTACCTTGCGAGTTTGCAGGGTGCGGAACAGTTCAAAACCTTGCCCTACTGGCACTCGGTAGTCGAGTTGACCATGACTGACTAAGGTTGGGGTATTAAAGTTAGCCGCAAAGTAATGGGGAGAAATGGCTTTATACAGCTCAGGATTATCCCAGTAGTTGCCAAATCGGGTGCTGTGGACGGCAAAATCCGACGCCATTTGTGAATACATGTCGTAAACCGCAGCGTGGATCAACAAGGCTTTAAAGGGATGTGGTTGACCTAAAATAATTGAGGTCAGATAACCGCCGTAACTTGCGCCACCCGCCACCATGCGGTCGCTGTCTATCCAGCTTTGCTGTTTAAACCAGTCGGCCGCCTTGAGCACATCTTCGAGGGATTTATTCTTCCAATCTGGGTTAATCGCATCGGCAAACGCTTGTCCGAAGCCGCTAGAACCATGGAAGTTTGGCCAAGCAGTGACATATCCCCAAGAGGCGAAGGTTTGTGCGTTCCAACGGTAATGGAAACCGTCGGTAATGGCGTTGTGTGGCCCGCCGTGAACCAGCATAAAGAGTGGGTACTTTTTACTGCGATCAAATCCGGGGGGATAGTGAACCCACATTTGAATATCTTGATCTTGATATCCCTTGTAGGTCACTGATTCGTAAGTGCCTAAATCAACATCTTTGAGAATATCGTCATTAAAATTCTCTAGGCGTACCGTCTTACCATTGCGGGGATTAATGCTGACCAAGCGCGCTGGGTGCAAAAAGCTCTCGTTGGTGGCAATCAGTTCACCGTCTTTGCCTATGGCGGGTTGGCCAAAGTCAGTTGCCTCTGTAATGGCTTTGACTTTACCGTTTTTGGCATCGATATGATAAATGCGGTTAGTGGCGGCATCTTCGATGGTGGCATAAAAGCCTTTACTGTCGGGGGTCCAATTAAATTGGCTGACCGAACGATCCCACTCTGGTGTTAGCGTATTAAGTTTACGGCTATCGATATCCAGTAACATCAGCCTTGAAGTATCGGCATAGAAACCGGGGATTTTCTGACGGGTAAAAGCCAACGTTTTGCCATTGGGGCTAAAGCTGGGATCAGCATCTGCGGCTTGATTTTCTGGGGTGATATTCTCTGCTTTACCACTGCCAATCGTCGCAAGGAAAATATCCAGTTTAGGGTCGATACGGTTGTCTGAGCCATAAGTACTGAAGGCAATTAAGCGTTCATTAGGCGAAATATCGTAACTTGAACTGCTTTGGCTCGAGCGTGGTAACTCATGGCCGAGTGCTTGCGTCACGGATTCGACTTCGCCGCCCGAAGCGGGGATCCTAAATACATGGGCTTGGCGACGCTCATCTAACCAGTGATCAAACTGAGCGTAGGGCAAAGCGTTCCACTGGCGAGCGGAGACCTTATTATCTTCGTCGGCTTTTAGTTGGGTTTTCATCTCGTCCCATGTTTGATTTGGGAATATATTGCTGATGAAATACAAATGCTTGCCAACCCATTTAATACCATTTACGCCAGTAGGTATGTCGGTTAAGCGCTGCGCTTCACCCGGACCGTCCATAGGCAATAGGTAGATTTGGCCTGCGTCGTCTTCATTTCGCTCACTCACAAAGGCTAAGGTTTTGCCGTCAGGTGAAAACACGGGCTCGCTCACCTTTAACCCTTTGACTGTAATCGCGCGATTATTTTTACCTTCGCCATCAAAACGCCATAACTGGGTCGAACCTTTATCTTCCTTCAGATCATATTCTGTGACTGGCGCAATAATATGCTCACCAGAGGGCGATACGACTGGGCTACCAATACGCTTAAGTTGCCAGAGCAATTCCACCGAGAGCGGTTTACCCTGCTCCGCAAATGCTGAGCCGAATGGCATCAACAGACAGAGCAATAAGATTCCTGTCTTCTTCACTGTGAGTCTCCTTATCATACATATAGTTATAATGATTTTATTTGTGGTGCAGATTCGAGAGTATAGAAACCGAGCATGAAAGCAAACTGAGTGATAACCCATAGCGGGACGCTTTGTGTAAGCATCTGTGAATGGTTGTCGGCTAATTGTGATTTGTTGATGACAGAATTACAGGCTAATCTAGGGTGATATTTCGGCTGAGGACTAGGTAGATGCAGAATAAAATCAACCGATTAAGATTGTTATTGGGAGTGACAATTGCACTGAGTGCTGTTATTCCTCTGGCTGCGCACGCGGCTAAGGTAAGTTTTAGTGAGTTTTGCCATCAGTTTACTGGTCAATGGGGAGGCGATGCCGCCAAAGTGGGGGAAGTGCCACGAAAAGTGACTGTCACCGGATTTTGCTCCCATGATAAGCGGCAGCTGTTATTGTCTGTGAGTGTTGGCACGCGTGCGCCCTATAGTGAAACCTGGTGGTTTAGGGAGCAGGGCGAGCAAGTGTTGTTGACCTATTACGATGGCGTGTCCCAAGAGAAGCAGCAAGTCTTTAGCTTGTATCGTCAAAATGGCGATTATTCTTTGCTGGGCGAGGGCGTGGTGACTGCCCGGTCTGCGTTAATTCAATTACTGTTCGAGGCAAAGGGGGCGGGTGCTCAAGCTAACGCATGGCAATGGACGCAGAATATTCAATATTTAGACGATGATGTTGATCGCTATCAGCTTTTTCGCGGGATAGAGATGACGCCAGTCGCGCCATCTCCATAGTCGCCAATCCGATTTACCTTCGATAGCGCTTAAAGTGCGCCAGCAAAATCCAGTTGGCGCCATGCTTCATAGCTGATAATTGCCACCGCATTCGACAGATTCAAACTACGGCTGGTGGCCGCCATGGGGATGCGTAGTCTCTGCTCAGTGGGGATAGATTCGATAATCGCCATCGGTAAACCTCGGGTTTCTGGGCCGAATAGCAGCACATCGTCTTTGGCAAAACTCAGCTCTGTATGCGGGCGACTCCCCTTAGTGGTGCAGGCCATAATGCGCTTGCCTGCCATGGCTTCGAGGAAAGCATCGAAGTCTTTATGGCGAGTCACATTGGTTAAGTCGGCATAGTCCAAACCCGCGCGGCGTAGCTTTTTCTCTTCTAGATCAAAACCTAATGGCTCAATCAAATGCAGCTGGCAGCCATTGTTTGCGCAAAGGCGAATGATATTACCTGTGTTAGGTGCGATTTCTGGCTCATAGAGTGCGATATGGAACATACTGGCCCGCCTGTAGAAAATGACTGCCGATTATACGGCAAACGGTGCCCAAGCGCAGTGTCTGTTGTGGGTGGATTTGGCTAAGTTCATGCAATAGAGGTTGTAATAGGTGGAATTGTTATCTCAAGGCTTGCCTGTTTTATTATCTCAAAGTAATATATCTCAATATCAAGATACTTTTTAAGAAGTCATTATGCCCTTTATTATTGCGTTACTCGCTCCTGTATTTTGGGGGACTACCTATGCGTTAGTGAGTCTCTACTTACATGACATGTCGCCCTACTGGGTAGCCGTGTGGCGTGCCTTGCCTGCGGGGATATTAATGCTGATGCTGCGTCCTCGTTTGCCAACTTTGGTTTGGTCAAAGCTTGGTTTGCTGGCTTTTTGTAATATTGGTGCCTTCTTCGCCTTGCTATTTATCGGCGCGTATCGTTTGCCGGGCGCGGTGGCGGGAACCTTAGGGGCTACTCTGCCGCTCATCTTCTTAATACTGGCTTGGCTCATTGATAAAAAACGCCCAGGAATGAAGTGGTTATTATTAGGTTTGATGGGATTAGGTGGGGTCATTTTACTGCTTAACCCTTCGGCGGATCTCGATCCTATCGGCGTACTTTGCATGCTGAGTGCCACGACGTTAATTGCCTTTTCTTCTCGCTGGATGCAAAAGTGGGATGTGGGTGACTTTTTAGTGCTGACCGCGTGGCAGCTATTATTAGGCGGTTTGATGTTGATCCCACTGGCTTGGTTTATGGCAGGGCCACCGCAACTACCGAGTATGACGCTTGTACCTTCACTGATATGGTTAGTGATTGCCAACACCGCCGTTGCCTATTGGGCTTGGCTGTGGTCGATGCGAAACTTAGGGCCAGAAATCATGGGTATGGTCGCTTTAGTCAACCCTGTGGTTGCCGTATCATTAGGGGTCATGATTGTGGGGGAAACTTTAGATATGCGCCAATGGATGGGAATAGCTGTGATTTTATTGTCACTGTTATTGATGAAATTGCCGCAGAATTTAAGGTTAAATCCATTTAAAAAAGTGCAACCCTAGTCATTATTTTGGGGTGAATGAGGCATAGATGCTAAAACGTTTGGATCTGAATTTACTGCCCGTACTCGAAATTCTACTTGAGGAGCAAAGCGTGACCGCCGCTGCTGCGCGGTTGCATTTGAGCCAGTCGGCGGTGAGTAAACAGCTCACACGTCTGAGGGAAGTGTTTGATGATCCTTTATTTGAGCGTACCGCCTACGGCCTAAAACCGACGCCCAAGGCTTTGTCACTCGCGCCTGAGTTGCGCCAATGCTTACAGCAATTGGCGCAATTTACTCGGCCGGACACCTTCGAACCCGCCTTGAGCCAACGACAGTTTAGAATGCATTTGGTCGAAACCACCTATTCACTGACCTTTCCCCATTTTATGCCCATGTTGCTCACTCAAGCGCCCGGTGTGAGTCTCAATTGCCAAACGTGGCGACTCGATACCATGGACAGATTACTGCGTTGCGACATCGATTTAGCCATAGGTTGTCGCGAGTGGGACGAGCGCTCGCCCATGCATGTGAATAATATTCCCGATGACTTATGCCATGTTGAGTTAGTGCAGGATTATCCAGTGTGTTTGATGCGTCGTGATCATCCGGCGTTAACACAAGAATGGAATTTAGATACCTTCTTGAGTTATCGCCATCTGCAAGTGGCCTTTGGCGGTTTAGAGCATTGGTTGTTGGATGATGTGTTGCAACTCGAGGGCCGTAAACGGGATATTGCCGTGAACATGACCGACTTTCAGAGTGCTCTCACCCTGTGTGAACAGAGCGATTTGATCCTCTGTGCACCTTCGCGCTATGCCTTGGCTGTGATGAAGTCTTTTGAGCTTCAGTCTTTACCATCACCCATCAAGCTGATCCCCGGTGCGTATTTATTGATGTGGCACAAACACTTCGAACACGACTTGAGCCATAAATGGCTGCGAGAGTTGATTATTAACCAAGTGCTGCGTTCGATTACACCTCAGATTTAGGCAGTTTTGGTGCGGCTAACCAAGTGATTAATGCGGGCAAGATATTTTGCCCATCTGCTAAGCCTTGCTGATAGACGGCGGTTACTTTCCCGATGTTGCGATCGAGCCGCGATAGGTGAAGTGGTTGCGCTGGGCGGATCACAAAGGCGTTATTATTCGCAACGGCTTGGTTTAACTCGACTAATGCTTGATTATAAACTCGGTGGCGCTCACTTAACGCATGGGCAACTGCGGGGTAGTGTTTATAGGTTTTGCGGGCTAACCAATTCATTTTCATCGCGGATTTTTGATAATGCTCATCTTGAGTCAAGATCACGACTTGGCGTGCGTAGCCGTCCTTCCGTGATTGCGCTACTGGTATCGGTTCGCCGATGCCGCCATCGAGGTAAGGATTTTGGTTGATCACGCTGGGTTTAGACATAAAAGGCAGGCTAGAGGAGGCAATGAGCACGTCGAGCAATTTATCGTGTTCATTAAAATCGGCCATACCAAAGTAATCGGTTTTTCCTGTGTTGCAGTTAAAGGCGCCGACCTTGAATTCGGTATTACTATTTAAAAATGTATCAAAATCAAATGGCAGCAACTCATAAGCCATGCGACGGTAGGTAAAGTCTGTATTGACATAATTACCCGTTGCCAGCCAATGGCGGATGCCCATATAGCGTTTGTCATTGAGATATTGCTGCTGAATGTGGAGATTGCGACCAAATTGGCGGGATACATAGGACGCGGGATAAATGGCACCTGCAGATACCCCAATTACATAGTTGAAGTGAAGTGACTGCTGTAAAAACGCGTCTAATACACCTGCGGTATAAATGGCCCTGAGGCCACCACCTTCCAACACTAAGGCCACATCTTTCATCGAGTTACATCTTTTTATCGGTTTATCACCGCAGAATACCCCAGCTTAGCGCAGAAATGAATGCGTGTAAGGTATCCTCAAGATGCGTGACCAACATCAAGATGATGTGACTTTTTCTTAGTTTTAATTGGTAAGATATTGGTTACGTTATCGTTTACGCCATCTTTTTGATGGCCCAGATTAACATGATAGGCTTGGTGAAAATCTGTCTGACTAAAGTATTGGCTAAGTGCATTGAGCGCTTCTTTCACTTTTGCGGGCTGCTTATCTCGCGCCGACGTTACGCTATAAACACTGTAGGTATTGAGTGACCATTCGGGTAATAGGGTGACCAGTTGGCCGCTTTCGAGGTATTTGTGTACTTCAGGTTCGGGCAGGGCGGCAAATCCTAGACCATCGAGTGTGAGTTGAATTAACGCCTGCATATTGTTGACGCTGATTCGCTGGCTTGTCAGTTCAAAACACTCTTGGCTGAAGGCGTGGGTTAAGATATCGCCTTTAGCATAAGTGTGATAGATCCGATTTAATTCAGTTAACTCCGTTGGGTGGCTAAGGTTTTTATGCATTGGCAGATAATTAGGTGAGGCGCACAGTAACATACGCCAATCGGCTAAATGGCGGGCAATTAGGTTGGAATCCGATAAGGGGCCGATGCAAATCGCCAGATCGATACCGTCGTTGACTATATCTATCGGGCCATCTTGCAGCAGTAAATTCAAACTTATCTGTGGATGTGCTGCCAACAGGTAATTAAAAGGTTCGCTTAACAGGCCGCCGCCAAATCCTATAGGCGCGGCAATCTTTAATTCCCCTGATGGAATACCTTTCAAGTTATTAAGTTTCTGCTCTGTGCTTTCGACTATCGCTATGACCTTGCGGCAATTCTCATAAAACAAACTGCCCGCTTCGGTGAGTGTGAGGTTGCGGGTATTGCGGTGGAATAGGCTGATCCCCATGTCCATTTCGAGCTTGGTCACTTGCTGACTTACCGCCGACGAGCTGAGATTTAATTGCTGCGCTGCGGCACTCATTGAGCCCTTTTCTGCGATTGTCGCAAAAACGATCATCCCTTTGATCATGTTTTTATTCATTTTTAAGTAACTCTTACAAGTGAATACCTAAAGTCTAACTTGAGCTGATTGTAACATAGAGATACATTGCCGTATTGAAAATTGTTCTCATTTACAATCTTTGCTCTAATGGAGACTTGTCGGTTATGTTGTTAAGTCGTAAGAAGTACCTCGCTCAAGTGATCACCGCTTTATGTTTGTTGCCCACAGTACCTGTGACAAATGTCCTTGCGGATACCGCGCCTGATAAAGAAAAGATGATGGAAAGAATCGTAGTGACCGCATCGGGATTTGAACAACAAATTCGTGACGCGCCAGCATCTATCAGTGTGATCACCCGTGAGGATCTGGATAACCGCTTCTACCGCGACTTAACCGATGCCATGTTAGAAGTGCCCGGCGTAGTGATTACGGGCGGTGCAGACCGTCAGGATATCAGTCTGCGGGGCATGGGTAGCCAATACACGTTAATTTTAGTGGATGGTAAACGCCAATCCTCGCGCGAGACACGGACCAACAGTGACGGCCCAGGCGTTGAAGGCGCTTGGACGCCACCATTGGCTGCTATCGATAGAATTGAGATCGTTCGTGGGCCTATGTCATCACTTTATGGTTCGGATGCCATTGGTGGGGTAATTAACATTATCACTCGCAAAGTGCCAAACGAGTGGCAGGGTGAGGTGCGACTCGACAGCACTTTGCAGGAAAAGTCTGACTCGGGAAATGTGTATCAAGGCAACTTTTTCGTCAACGGTGGTTTGATCAAAGATCTGCTAGGGATGCAACTTTATGGTCAATATACCCAGCGTGAAGAAGATCAAATCTATGGTGGTTACCGAGGTCGCGATGCGACTAACTTGACCGCGAGATTTGCGCTCACACCCAATGAAAATCACGATATCATGTTTGAAGTTGGTACTTCTAACCAAGAACTCGACAGCAGTTTAGGTAAAACAGTCACACCGTTAGCACCGGGAGAAGCCTGTGGTCGTCGCGGTTGCCCTGAATCTTCAACGACAGAATATGAAAACAGTACCTTCTCCCTTTCACATACAGGTCGTTGGGACTTTGGTACTTCGGATAGTTATATCAAGCATGAAGTGTTTGATAATAAATCCCGTAAGATGAAAATCACTAACACGGATGCGCAATCTAGCCTGATCACTACGTTAGGCCAAAGTCATACAGCGACCTTTGGCGCAGCATTCAACCATCAAGATCTCACCGACGAAACAGGTAACCAAGTGAGTGACTTAACTGATATTAGTCGCAAACAATGGTCGGTGTTTTCAGAGGATGAATGGCGCATTGTCGATAGCTTTGCTCTGACCATGGGGCTGCGTTTGGATGATGATGAAAACTTTGGTAATCATGTCAGTCCGCGCGTTTATGGCGTGTGGGGATTAACCGACAGCACCACCTTAAAGGGCGGTGTATCAACAGGGTTTAGGGCGCCGAGTTTACGCCAGACAGTGCCCGACTGGGGACAAGTTAGCCGCGGTGGCAACATGTACGGTAATCCAGATTTACAACCTGAAACTTCAGTTAACTACGAGTTAGGTTTGTATTCTGATCTGACCGAGAGCATTACCGCCAGCGCGGGTGTGTTCTATAACGAGTTTAATGACAAGATCACCCGCGTAGCCTGTCCTGCGACTCAATGTACCGATGGTCCAAATCAATTTGGTTCTAATCCGACGACTTATGTGAACGTCGACGAAGCTGTGACCCAAGGGATTGAACTGAGTATCGACTATCGCATTCGCTCAAACTTGAGTTTGACAGGTAACTATACCTATACGGATTCAGAGCAAAAGACAGGTGTTTATAAAGGTAGCCCATTGAATCAATTGCCTAAGCATTTGATCCAAGCGTCTTTCAACTACGAGCCTATTGATAATTTAAGCACTTGGTTGAGGGTGAACTACCGTGGCGAAGAGAGCCAACCGACGACAGGACCTTCATCGAGCAGTTTAATCGCCCCTTCTTATACTCTGCTGGATTTGGGGGCTAACTACCAGTTGAACGATAGCCTGAAATTTAGTGTGGGCATTTATAACGCCTTTGATAAGGAAATTACCCAAGAGGAATACGGTTATATCGAAGATGGCCGCCGTTACTGGTTAGGTATGACCTATAGTTTTTAAATTAAAAATAGCAAGTTATAAAGAAGCCAGCACCTAGCTGGCTTCTTTTTTGATTATTCAAAATTAGGTTTACGAATAAACAGGACGCTGAGAGCTTGCTTTGGCGTGAACTGTTTTTGCTGGAACTCAAAGGTGAGTGGGTCAGTTTTTTTAAGCTCGCCATCAAAACACAAGCTAATGAGATCTGTGGGCTGGGATTTTTTTAGGGTGAGTTTGAAGTCCTTAATCGACCCTTGCCAGTTATTAGCTGTGACCAAAATATAGCTAAGATGGCTCCATTCGACGCCAATCTCCTGATCTTCACCGTCTTGTTTAACGACGAGATTGCGTTTCTTAATCCCTTGCTTGGCGTTTTCATCTAAACAGGCCAGTTCAGTGTAAGTATCAATAATACTACTGGCAGTATCGGGGATGCCCGTTGAGATGCTTGGCGTGTAGCTATGGCTGATATCGACAGATTGGCCCGCGGGAAAGGTTTGTTCCCACACAAAGTAATCACTTAGGGTAAAGGCGATTTGTTGGTCCTCATCCAACCATTGTTTGGGGAGCGCGGGTTTGCCCTCGGGGACTTCGGCATATTCGGCAAAGTAAGCGACTTCATCTATCCCCCAACCAAGCTGTTTCAGCTCGGCTGAAATATCGGTTTTATCGGCAAGTTGGGCAACCAGCCTGTGCTGAGTTGGCTGGGTATTACCATTCACTTTAAGGGTGAAGTTATCAATGCTGCTGTGATCAGCGGAGCCAAAAAACATCGGTGGCATGGGGAAAGCGATGGGGACGATAAGATCCTGCGAACTGGTGTTGGTAAACACATAATCGACCCTGACTTCGGTCTCGCTGATGAAGAGGGACTCTTTATCCATACTGATATTAGGCTGATATTTCAAGGTAATAGAGCCATTAGCATCGCCAAAACTGCTGTCGTTGGCAGAGGCCGTTTCTCCGTAGACGAGTAAAACTATAGCAAAAAGGGGTATGGCTAAGTGTGCTGACATGAACTTCTTAACTCTAGTTGGATGCTTTAAGTATCAATGGGGAACGATTATTGCGCGCGGGCGAGGTCGATGGCCGCACTTATCGCATTTCGCGCTTGTGGGCTATTTTTCCAGCAAGTGGTGCGCAGCATGCTGGCGACTAAGTTAGCAATATCATCCACTTCGTGTTGGGCGAGTTGTTGCAGCGAGCTGATGCCAATTTCTTCGAAGCGTTTAATTACCGTTGGGCCAACGCCTTTGAGTGCTAATAAGGCTTGTTTTTCTTGTTCATTAAAACCCATAACGAATACTCCTTTATTGTTGGGATTGTGCTCAATTAATAGTACTGGGCAAGATTACCTTTAAACCGAGTTAACAAAAAGGCCCTCGAAGGGCCTGTTTAGTCTTTATGAATCAACAATCATCAATAAGTGTTACATATCACAGGGTTTGAGCGGTTTACGCAACTGGGCGCGCACGTTATCCATGCCTGAGTAAAACTCTTTCATCATCAATAGACCCATCATCTTGCCGTTGTCGGTGACGATCAGATTGTCGGGATCTGTTGGGTCGTTTTTGATGGCGCCAATCAGTTTCATCGAGGTCATTTCTTTAAATAAGGCGGTATCTAAATTGACGCCAAAGGTTTCGCGGAAATATTTACGCGATAAACGGCCGGAGAACATGCCCAGCAAAAAGCGATATTGCATCACGTCTTTTTTGCTGTAGTTCTTTTGTTGCTCGACACCCATTTGACCCGCTGCGATGCGTTCTTGGTACTTACGTAGCGAGAAAGTGTTCACATAAAGCGTGTCATTTAAGAAACTAAATGAGCCAGAACCTACCCCTAAGTATTCGTCGTAATCGATAACGTATTCATCAAATCCTTCGTCATCGGTTTTACCAAATGCCCATGCAGACAATTGATTATATTGACCATTAAGGCTGTTTAATATTTGGCGATATTGGTTTGCCATATCCGCTTGCGGCGCCGCTAATTTGCCTTTAACGCTCTTACGGGTTTGATGAGTGATCATCAGCGGATAGGTGGTAATTTGTCTTGGGTCTAAGCGCGATGCCATGTCGAGATCGTGTTGGATCACTTCATCGGTTTGGCCGCGGAAACCAAAAATCAGGTCGACGTTGATAATAGGAAACAACTCTTTGGCACCCATGATCTTGTCGAAGGTTTGCTGACCCGTGCCGAATTTATCGAGTCGGTCGGTCATTTTTAAAATATCGTCATTAAAGCTTTGCACGCCGATAGACATGCGATCCACTAAGCCTTTGAGCTGTTTAAAGCCTGGGCTGTCTAAATGCTGCGGATCGGACTCGCAGGAGACTTCTTTAATGCTAGGAAATAGGGTTTTAGCGTGTTCTATGGTACGGGCTAATTCGTCTTCTAATACCGTGGTGGTACCACCACCAATGTACATAGATTCAAAGTCATAGCCGAGGGCCTTGACCATTTCCATCTCTTTACGTAATGAGATGAAGTAGGCACGTGCCTTGTCTTCCTTAAACATAAAACGGTGGAAGGTACAGTAAGAGCACAGGGTATGGCAGAAGGGAATATGTGCGTATAGCATATATTTTTTGCCTTCAACCGGTGCTGGCATCATTTCTGCGGAAAGCGTATCGAGGCGAAGATTCTTATCGACATAGTACTGCATGACCCGTTCCATCGAGCCGAGCATCCAGTTAGGGACGGTAATATTCGCTTGATAAGGCGTTGCGATAGCGCCGCTGAGCGTTTGAATAACTGATGACATAACGATTCCTATCTGAGAGTGCTAACCGTAAACACCGAAATTGCTTTAGGTAATTCACGACCACCTAGCGCAATAAGACTACCTCGTATGTAATTGTTAAAACGTGAACTGGTTATAAGTTACGGTTTCCTAACAAGGAAATCACGGGCTTTTTGTTAAGCAGATCATGTTTTAGCGATTGAGAATGCATTTTTATCATGCATTTTTTAGCGGAATTTATTGTAGATTTGAGGGGTTAGCTTGCCGTGTCAGTCTAAATACTGAGATTGAAAATCACCATTCTAGGCATTTTGTTGCTGGCGGATTAGCGCTTGTTTATCCAAGGGACGGCTGTCATCATCCGAACGATAAAAATAACCTCTTGATGTAAAGGGCCCACTATGTTGGCAAAGGTAAACCGCTTCTTCCCGCTGTTGGCACTGATAGGCGCAATGACAGCTTATCTGATGCCGAGTTGGTTTACTGAGCTTAAATCCGCCATAGTGCCGCTGTTGGTGAGCATCATGCTCTCTATGGGGCTCACCTTAGATCTTCAGGATTTTGCTAATGCATTCAAACAGAAACGTGCTGTACTCGCTGGACTCGTGCTGCAATTTTCGGTCATGCCGCTCAGCGCATTATTGATCAGTCTATTATTAGGATTAGATAGGGAACTCACCATAGGCATGGTGTTAGTGGGCAGTGTTGCAGGCGGCACCGCCTCAAACGTGGTCTGTTATTTAGCAAAAGGCGACGTGGCTTTATCGATAACCATGACGGCACTGTCAACCTTAGCAGGCGTGGTGTTAACGCCACTGATTATTAAGCTGTTGATTGGGGAAATGATCGATATACCCTTCGCCGATATGCTGCTGAGTTTAGTGAAAATTGTGCTGATCCCTGTCAGCGTTGGCGTGATTATCAATCATTTTTTTAAATCGCTGGTGGCTAAAGTCGCTCCTGCATTGCCACTGATTTCTATCTTGGCAATTGTGATGGCGATTACGATTATCGTGGCGTTAAATGCCAATCAGTTTGATAAAGTTGGCCCCATAATTCTGCTGGCCGTGTTCTTACATAATGGCCTTGGTCTCGCATTAGGCTATTTCTGTTGCCGTTTATTAGGCTTTAACCACACAGTTTGTAAAACTATCTCCATCGAAGTTGGCCTACAAAACTCCGGTCTCGCCACTGCTTTATGTATTAAATTCTTTAGTCCTATTTCTGCCATTCCCAGCGCGATATTTTCGATATGGCATAATTTGTCTGGCGCCATGTTGGCGGGATATTGGGCGAGGGAATCGCAAGATTAAGATGTTGCTGTCGAAAATAGACAATGCCTGTGACCTGAGCAAGCGTGGCCACAGGCTTAAATTGCTGTGACTAATTAACCGGTAATGGGGTCTCGACAGGCATGAGTGTTAGCTGCAAGATATTTTCTTGCCGGCTTAATGCCAGTGGCAGTGTGTAGTTGGGAAAGCGTAATCCGAATACAGCACCTTGTTGTAACAAGTGATACAGCTGATCTGTCATGGTAATCGTTAAACTGGCGCAGCCATGTTCATCGACTCTGCCTTCTAGTGGTAAGGCGATTTTGTCAGCTAAGGTGAGATACGCCGCCATACGCCAGTGAGAGTTTTCTCCAATATTGTATGTGCTGCCATGCAGTTGGTTGTAGCCTAAACCACAGGCCTGCAAGCTTAATTGGGTTTTGGCCGCTGTTGGCAACGAAATAATCTGTTGTCGCTGCTGTGCCAGAAACTTACCCCACGTCAGGCGATGAATAACTGAGTCCAGTGAGATGGGAACATACTCATCTTGCTGTTTTAGTGCATTAAAGCGGGCAATGCCCTGTTCCAATTTAGTGAGATCGTCTTCATATTCCAGTTGTGCCTTAAGCAGATTATATGCGGGCGTTTTAGCTTGTTCCATGCCGGCTAACGCTGCTTTCTCGAAGTATGCCAGTGCTTTCACTTTATCGGCTTCTGCGCCCAAACCGCGCTCTTCCATGCTGCCTAAATGATAGTTAGCTATGGCAACTTGACGCTTAGCACCTTGTAAAAATGCGGCTTTCGCACCGCTGTAGTCATTTTCATTCAACAGCAGAGCGCCGTAGTTTGTCCACGCCGTACTGTCATCTGCTGCCATACCCAATTCCAGCCACTTTATGGCTTGCTGGCGTAACTGCGGGATGTCGAGGCTTTCTCTTTCGTTGCCGACACTTTGCATCGCCATTAAATAAGCACGCAGATACTCGCGTGAGGCATTATCCAGATAGAGGTTATCGGGCTGGAGTTCAAAGGCTTGCCCAAAGTAACTCCCCGCTTGCTGCGCCGCAGTGATTGCTTTCGCTAGATAGAACCTTGAGCTGGGATCTGCCGGACTGTGTGCTCGTCCTAGGTTATATACCCGTGATCAATGAAGATGCTTGATTTTCAGTGAAATGAGGATCAAGCTAACGATTATGAAACTACTCCTTACTCCTGAACAAAAACAAGTCCTAGAGACCCAGCATGCTCAAACGCGTGACGGGCGTATTCGTGACCGCATCAAAGCAGTACTGCTTGCATCCGAAGGCTGGACCCCGGCAATGATTTCTCAAGCATTACGCATTCATGAAAGCACTGTACGTAATCACCTTGCCGATTACCGATTA
>NZ_JAKKRH010000056.1:0-26133 GCF_025654465.1 Shewanella sp. SM101 | reverse complement strand
AGTCGTCGCGGGAATTGTTGGGATAACGCACCAATGGAGCGTTTCTTTAGAAGTTTGAAATCTGAGTGGATACCCGCCAGTGGTTATGGGAATTTTACAGAAGCAGATAAAGAGATCACAAATTACATCACTGGATATTACAGTGAGACCAGACCCCATCAATATAATGGTGGGTTAACGCCAAATGAGTCAGAACGTTTATATTGGAATGACTCTAAAACCGTGGCCAATTTTACTTGACCACTACACCGCCCCCTAGCGAAGTTACATGCATTAGAGACAGGCCTCGGTCTTATGGACAAATTGCTATCGCTTCCGAAGGATGCGTCCCTGCACCTGCGAAAGCTAGCCGGTCATCCATGACCGGACTCACGCAATTTATTCCAACGCCCCGCGGCAACTTCGCAGGGGAAGGTGAACTCCTATTACTACTGTGTTGGCAGTGAATCCGGAAAGAGTTATGCCTGTCCGATCTTTCACGATCTTTCTTCACTCCACTTTTCCGATTGCCTCGACAATCAATTTTGCACTTTCATAAGGTATACCTTGAGTTACCTTGTAATATGCATCTCTCATCAATTCGAAAGTAGCAAGTGCTGTATATATCGGCAGAGATCCAATACCAGCAAGCATTAACTTACAGAAGTTATTATTATCATCGTAAATTCGATAGAGATATTGTCTCTTAAACTCCCTAAGCTCTTCATCTTCTGGATTGACAATGAAGTTAACGTACGATTCCAATGCATCTCGGGTATCACGGATTTCATCGGGAGTAGGCTCTGAATACATATGCATAGCAACAGATTTATAAATTGCAGAGAAATATTTTAAATAGAATGAGTCATCATAGTATTGCTTTATAAGAAAGCAGGCTCCTACCGCGCGGAGTAAACCTTCTTCTCTAGCAAGGCGTTCGACTTGTTCGTACGTTATATTCAAGCTGTCTCGGACATCTTCGTCTGGCGCAAGATTAAAATCGTCTTCCACACTGGAAGATCGAACAATAAATTCATCTACCCATGCGGCAAGCATGGAAGGTGATTCAAAAATTTCTTTTTCAGATGGTTTTTCGATCATTGGAGAAGGCTCTGGAATTGATTGTTCTTTCCTTTTGCCAAATAGCCTGTTTAAGAACACCATGCTTGAATTCTCCTTGATGCATAACGTGATTGCCAAGACTTCTCGTTTAAACCCTGTTTTAAAGTGTTAGTTTTATATAATAAATCAAACATTTCAGTAATTTAGCACTTATTAAGTTCGAAATACAATCTGTTTCAGCTTGGAGAAACCCAGAACTGCTATCCATGTTGTGTGCTAATCACGACCTTTTGTGGCAAGAAAGATGGAATAGGCACAAACACCGAGAYTACAGAAGTTCAYCMTYCCCTCGGAGTTGCCGCAGGGCATTTGYGTTCGTTGCGTGATCGAGGCATGGATGCCGAGATAGCGTCAGTCGAATCAGGGACGAGCGTCTGACGCGATAGCATAAGGACGCTAAATGCCCAAGGGGCTTTCAACTCCGTGAGGGGCGTCTTGGAGAATCCAAGGAGGATAGGACGAGCAGTCCTCCTTGGTCGGGTGTGGGGTGAAGCCCCACGACCTTGATTCAACTCGACCGTAAGGCCGTATTGATCTTATACAAGACTACCGCCCGCCCCATGGCCGCTTTTTGGCATCCATGCCATCACTGCATTTGTGAATCCTTTCACATCAGACGGGCGGTCGAGCATCCAAGGATGGACTGGCTGCGAGTCGACGAGCGAATGCCATGACTCACCTATACATTGATACCTGCAAACACGAAGATCCCAACTACTTAAATCAAAGATGACTCAGTACAATTGACCAACATATGTTTGACCAATAAAAAAGCCAGCAAAGCTAAATGCTTGCTGGCTTTTCTGTCTAACTTATTCACTCGCTTTATAACATCACACGAGCACTTAATCTCAGCGACTCAACTATGACTTCTTAGGAAAAATCGGATAGGACTCAGTGCCTAACACTTTGCCATCAACCGTGAGACCATAGTAATCGCTGTCATTATGGTATTTTTCCTGCGCTTGCTTCACATCACCTTTGCTACGTGGGTCCTGCGGACGCTCGTGGGAGTTGATGTAAGCGGCAACATCCCAAGCCTGTTGGTTCGTCAACTGCATACTCTTACCAAAGGGCATATTTTCATAAATGAAAAATGCGGCAGTATTGACCCTGTGCATTCCCGCTCCCCAGTTATAACTTTGAGCTCCCCACAGCGGCGGCAGTGCATACACACCCGCAATGGCTTGACCTTGCCCATCAACACCATGACAAGTTTGGCAATGGGCGACATACACAGCTTTACCCCGTTCAGGTGAATAGGCTTGTTCGGGTTTTGGGATCTCAGGATAAGCTCGACCCGGCAAGTTAGCACGTTGCTCAACTGTCATCGTCTTAGCTAATGCCTCTGGCAGTGGGAAGTCATCCCGCTTGGCACCTTTGACTAACTCAGCATCACTGATCTCAGGAACAGGGCCACTGATATTAGCCTCATCCATCAAGCCGCCCATGCCTAACCAATAGGCGTAGGCAGAAAGCGCCACTAATTCAGGGCTACCTGATGCTGGTGCTTTACCATTCATCGAATAGTTAAAACAACCTTGGATGCGTTCTTCAAAGCTACTGACTTTATTGTCTTTTTTACGATACGCCGGATAAGCAAAATACGCGCCCCAAAGGGGTGATGCATTGGCTTTACGGCCTGCATCCATATGGCAATTGGTACAGTTAAGCTCATTACCTACATACTTATCACGCAGCTGTTGGGTATTCACAAACAGTTGATAACCTAAACGTACTTTGTCACCAAAGGCGCCTTCGGGAATCGCACTCAAAGGTCTAGGGGTAAGATAGGTTTGATCTGCTACCTTAGGGAAAGAAGGCAGCGGAGCTTGCTTATCTGGGCGTTCTTGTACTGGCTCAGTTTCAGCTTGCGCCTGAACGGTTAACGACCCCATCGCGGCCAGTAATAACATTGCGGAATATTTCATGGCCGGCTCCTTATTTTAAATTCGCAAAGTAGTTGGCTAACGCATCAATCTCGGCGACGGTGAGCTTATTCGCGACGCTCCCCATCATGCCATCGACATCACCTTTACGTGTTCCCGACTGCCATGCTAATAATTGCGTTTTGATATAACTCGCCTGTTGACCTGCTAAGCGAGGAAATAAGCCGCCACCTAATGCAGAAGGACCATGGCAGGTCACGCAGGCTGGTAAACCACGGGACCAATCACCTTGATAGGCTAAACGGGCGGTATCATCATTAAAAACAACTTGTTCACCGCGGATAACAGGCTTGACGTCATTGGCAGGCTTAGCTGAAAAATAGCTCGACACTTGCTCAATACCGTCACCTTGGAGCGTCATTGCCATCGGCATCATGGTCGCGTTTTGGCGAACGCCCGCTTGGAAATGCTGCAATTGTGTCGAGATATATTCTTTAGATAATCCCGCTAATCGAGGGCCGAGTGGTTCAATACCCTCACCCCCTGCCCCATGGCAAGACACACATAACTGCGCAGCTTGTGGCATAACGTTCATCGATTGTTTGTCAGAAGGCTCGGCGGCAGCGGCATAGCCGCTACATAGCGTTAAGCCTATGACTAATGTTTTAATCTTCATGTTCTATCCTTGAAGAGAATTAAGCTCTACAGCATAGGGGTTATTGTTATTTATGTTTGTGCTCACACACTAAACCCATTTTAAAATCAGCCGCTCATTTTTAAAACAGCCAATAAATGAGCCTTAACATTCATTAAGAGTCACTTATTGTTCAATTCAAACGGGATAAATTTACCTTACTCTGTACAAGGTTAAGCTGCAAGCCTTCAAGACTTAATGGCCTGCTCAATAACCAAATCGCGTCGATTCGAAACGATTCAATAACTTATGTATCAAATAGCATAAAAGTAACGTGCCAACGATAGCGATTAAAATACTGCTCACTCGATATAAGGCACTGAAGATTAAGTCGTTACCTGGGGTCAAATACTGCCCAAACAAAATCCCTAACGTGGTCATAGCACCAAAACCGACACCTGAGCCATTCGCCTCGCGCACATGGGATTGGCTAAAAATCATCAGTCCAATCCACAACAAGGGCACAACTAACATCAATAGCCCTGACCAATCATAGAGCAGCAACTGCACGAGTATCCCAAACGACACCCCCAACAGGGTGCCTATGGCGCGCTTACGGGCGTAGTCGAGTGCACCATTCCAATGCATAGGAAACAATAGCAAAAGAGTGGTCGCTTGAGCCGACATCGAATCCCGCAGATCAAATATTTGGAACACCAGAAACGATGCCGTCGCTATGGTCGCACCGAGCAAGGCTTCGTGGCGCATTCGATGCGGCGCCTTAGGCCCAGGTTTGTAAGCCGCTCTTGGTTCAACATCGGGCCAGAGTGCAGTCATAGCGTAGGCGATAACTACTGAAAGTGCGGTCGCCCAAAAGTTACTGAAAACTAAGTCGTTTAAGTCAACGCCGGGATAGCTTGCAAAGTGCAGCATGATACTGAGACTCAGCACACCGTTGGCACCAAAGAGAAACAAACTGCCGCGGGACATGGCCGCAAAGCGGTATAAAAATAATAGGAAAACGATAGGAGTCATCATGCCGGGATGGCTGCCAAAGAAACCGCCGAGTAACCCAACCTCTAACCCAGCCATGGCAGATGAAGCCAATAATTGGCGCATAGCATGACCATTCATCACTGGCACTAATCCGAGTAGTAGCATAGGTGTCACAGTGAAGAAGACTCCATTGCTCCAACCAAAAATTTTACACAGGGTAAAACCTAAGGTCGCGCCAGTCGCAATCCGTAAACACTGGCGTAAATCGTTGGCCGTCAATGGGCTATGGCGTAGTAACATGCTCGTCGCCTTGTTCTATCGATACATTAAATGAGGATGTTTAGCTAGCTTATGCTGCGTTCACACTTATGTTGCTTTGAAGCGTTCACTCAAGCCACTCGTGGCAAATACAAACCACTGCGAGTCACTCGTGCTCGTCAACACAGATAAGTACTAATGGATATGCCGATAAATATGCTGGTAAATACGCTAGTAAACATTCTAGTAAATAGGCTAGTAAATATAGTGCAGCAGGCTGATTGCTTTAATTTGCACCTTAGCGAGCATGCTAAACAGGCTATTCTCGGGCAGCAATTGCACGGTCGCGCGCGCACCGGCTGGTAAGCTGTTCATCGCCATCCCATCTAACTCCAAATGCAGTCTCAATCTTTGGGCATCACGTACCCAACGGTCCGATTCCTGCGGCGCGGCTAAACGGCCATTGGCATCGAATTGCCCTGCACTCACGCCCGCATCGACGCTGCTCACCGTCGCCCGATATAAACGCCCAGGTTCGCCATCGAACGCAATCAAAGCGGTCGAAGTAGCATTCACGCCACGCAGGCTCTTCTCGCGAAAATCGGCAATAATATCCACTTTATCCGATACCACAGCCAACAGAGGTTGCCCCACGGTCGCAAAACTACCGACTTCTAATTGCAGGTTAGTCACTATCCCATCCTGATCTGCACGTATTTGGGTATAAGACAGATTAAGCTCGGCTTGGGCTAAATGGTTTTGCGCCTGACGCACTTTAAGATTCTCTTCGCCATAACTGCCACGACTCACTTTGAGTTTTTCTAAACGCGCATTGGCGGCAAGCAAATTGGCTTCAGCAGCTGCGGCATCGCTATCGGCTAGCTCCTTTTGCTGCTGCGATACACCATGGGTGGCATACAGGGCATCGAGACGTTTAGCCTCGCTGCGTTTTTGTTGTGAGGTGGTTTTATTGGCATTGACCTCGGCCTTAGCAGCCAATAGCGAGGCATCTAACTCAGCATTATCTTGACGGGCTTGCTCTAAGGCCAATTTAGCCTGCGATACCGCTAACTCATAGGGTGCGGGATCGACTTGAAACAACAAATCACCCTTGGCAACCGCTTGGTTATTGGTCACGGCTATGGTCTGGATTTTACCGCTGATCTGCGGTGTCACTTTCGTCACTACACGGGTCGCCATGGCTTGAGGCGTCAATGGCATCATAGTGTCGGCCAGCATGAAATAGCCAAAAACCATCACAAAGCCAAACATGGCAAATTTTACTAAACGGGCAAACTGTTGATCCGGTGTCATCTTCTTTCTCACAAAAGGGTGTCTGTAACCTTGGTTAATTTGGCGCTGGCGTTGTCGCTGATCAGGCTAATAATGCGTTCAAATTCGCTCAACTCTTCAGCACTGATCCCGCCTAATAACTCACGGCGCACTTGAATAATCCGCGCTTCCATTTGCTTTAAAACATCTAATCCCGCTGGCGTCAGGCTCACAATCCTTGCCCGCTTATCTTTGTCACAACAATGACGCTCGACTAAACCTTGCTCTTCTAATTGCCCTAAGGTGCGCATTAGCGAAGCCAATTCAATTTCTAAGGCATCGGCCAACACTTTTTGGCTAACACTGTCGCCTAAACGCAGCAGTTTCCATAGGGCAGTCCAACGGGGATGAGTTAATCCTAAAGGTGCCAGCTCAACATCGGCCACGGTACGCCACAATCGATGCAGACGGCCTAAATGCTCCGCCAGTGATAACTCTTTTAGTCGCTCTAATTCTTTTTGCATCTTGCCCACCCACCCACTTAGTTAGCGTGCTAAGCATTATACTTGGTTAGCAGGCTAAGTAAATATTTAGGCCCCAAATAGATCTGTGTCCAAGGGCACGAAACGAGCGTAAGAGGGAATAAATAACTTAAAAAGGTTCGCGCCCTCTCAAATCTTATCAAGTTGTATCTCTATAATATCAAACGGATAAATTGAGTTGATTTGCACATGAATTGGAGGCTGTTTTGATAAATCTAAAAATTAGTACGAGGATCGTTATTGGGATCTGTCTATTACTGTTAACAGTAATGAGCTTTATCATGCCGCTCGTTCTCTCTGAATTCAGTCGCCAAGTTGCAGAATCCGAGCAAAGAGAACTCCATAAGATCTATGAAACCGCTGTTGCCGAGATAGCCTCATCGGGCAAGTTAGCCGAAGCAATGGCAACCATCATCTCACTCACACCAGAAGTTCAAAGCACCTTTGCAACAGGCGAGCGTGATGAACTCACCACCCGTACCTTACCTATATTCACCCAACTTAAGCGCGATTTTGCGGTTCAGCAATTCCAATTTCATAGGCCACCAGCCACTTCTTTTCTACGCTTGCATCGTCCCGAAAAATTTGGCGATGATCTCACCAGCATACGCAAGACCATAGTTGAAACAAATAGCCAAAAGCGCCCTCTTTATGGCTTGGAATATGGAGTGGAAGGATTAGGTATTCGTGGTTTAGTTCCAATGACTTACAACGGACAACACACAGGATCAGTTGAGTTTGGCATGTCCTTCGGTCAACCCTTTTTTGATAATTTTAAACAAGCCTATCAAGCAGAAATTGCCCTCATTTTGCCAGATGGTTCAGGGTACAAGTTATTTGGCGCCACATTTACACCAGATACCCAAGCGGCAGATGAACTCAATAACGTCATGCAAGGCCATGAAGTCATACGCACTATTTCCTTAAATAACAAAACCTATGCTCTGTATCGCCACGCCATAAAAGATTACTCAGGAAACGTGTTTGGCGTACTCGATATTGCGATGGATAGAACCCATTCAGAACAAGCGATAGCGGATATTCGCCTTAAGTTGATCCTTATCGGTTTAGTGGCTCTGGTCATTGGAACAGCCATTGCTTGGTTTATTGCCAAAGGCATTACTCGCCCTATCGCTGAAACCACCCAAGCCATGAATGATATCGCTGAAGGTGAAGGCGATTTAACCCGCCGAATCGCGGTAAAAGGTAAGGATGAAATTGCTGAATTATCAATGGCATTCAACCGTTTTGTAGAAAAAATCCACAATACAGTTTCCCACGTCGCCGACTCAACAAGCCTGCTCGCCACTTCTGCTGAAGAAATGTCGAGCATTACGCGGGAAACCCAGAAGATGGCGAGTCGTCAGCACCTCGAAACTGAGCAAGTTGCCACCGCAATGAATGAAATGGCCGCAACGGTTCAAGAAGTTGCCCATAACGCGACCGATGCGGCCGATGCCGCCAATCATGCCAATGACTCAACCGAACAAGGCAAATTGGTTGTACAAAAAGTGGTAACCACTATCGCCATATTGGCCGAGGAAATAGCCACAGCAGCGAGTGAAATCAATGAATTAGAGCGTAATACCGCTGAAATCGATTCTGTGCTTGTGGTTATCCGTAATATTGCCGACCAAACTAATTTACTCGCACTCAATGCGGCAATTGAAGCCGCAAGGGCGGGAGAACAAGGTCGAGGATTTGCGGTCGTTGCCGATGAAGTACGCACTCTGGCGAGCCGCACTCAAGCATCTACGACGGAAATTCAGCAGATGATCGAAGCGCTTCAGCATAAAGCTAAGTCTACAGTCAATGCGATGGAAACCAGCACCCGCACCACCCAAAGCTGTGTATCCCAAGTTCACCAAGCGGGTGAAGCACTCGAAGCCATTACCCATGCGGTTTCCACCATTAGCCAGATGAATATCCAGATCGCCAGCGCTGCAAATGAGCAATGTGCGGTTTCGGCAGAAATTAATAAAAATGTTAATAACATCAATGATATTGCGACCAATGCGACAGATAGTGCGGTACAAACTGCACGCGCCGGCGATGAACTTGCCCAACTCGCAGCCCGTTTAACAACTTTATTAGCTCAATTTAGAATTTAAACAAAACAAAACGCCGCATTCTCTGCGGCGTTTTTATTAGCTTATTTTATAAGATGTTATTTAGGACGCACGCCTAAAGTGTGGCAAATCGCGTAGGTCAATTCGGCGCGATTTAAGGTGTAGAAATGGAAATCCTTCACGCCTTCGCGGGACAATACTTTTACCATATCGATTGCCACGTTTGCCCCCACCAATTGGCGTGTACCCACATCGTTTTCTAGGCCATCAAATTGCTTATGTAACCAATTAGGTAACGACACATTGGTCATGCCCGCGAAACGTTTTAGCTGGGTAAAGTTAGTCACAGGTAAAATGCCCGGCACAATTTCAACGTCGATACCAGCGGCAACACAGCGATCACGAAAACGCAGGTAAGATTCCACATCGAAGAAAAACTGGGTAATGGCACGGCTGGCGCCCGCATCAATCTTGCGCTTAAGGTTGATCAAATCCGCCTGTGCATTACTCGCATCGGGATGCACTTCTGGATAGGCCGCAACTGAAATATCAAAGTCAGCCACTGAGCGCAGTAAACGCACTAAATCGACCGCAAAACGGGTTGGCTTTGGGCTACCCGCGGGTAAATCACCACGCAGTGCCACTATGTCACGAATGCCCGATTTCCAGTAATGCTTAGCCAGTTCTAACAGCTCTTCATCGCTGGCATCCACTAAGGTTAAGTGCGGCGCGGCAACGAGGTCGGTTTCCTGTTGGATACGTTCAATCACGCCATGGGTGCGGTCGCGAACACCTGAGTTAGCACCGTAAGTCACAGACACAAACTTAGGATTCAGCGGCTCTAAACGACGGATAGAGTTCCACAGGATCTGTTCCATTTCGGGGGTCGATGGCGGGAAAAACTCAAAAGAAACATTAATATCGCCATTAAGCTCAGACAAGCTCTGGTTCAGCGATTGTGAATGTTGTGCGTGATGAAAAGCCATGTGTATTTCCTCAACCGCCCTTGGCGCTACTCTTTGCTAGTATGAATTCGTTCAAATGGACGTTTGGACGTCTATATGTCCATATACTAGAGAAACTGAGATGTAAGTCAAGCCCAAAAATACCCATAAACCGCATTTAATCTCGGTTAATTCGATAGATTTATTCTAGCCAATAAAAAAGGACTCGAATGAGTCCTTTAAGAAGCTTGATACCGCGTTATTCCTGCAGCAGATCGCGACAGATCTGGGTCAGATCCGACTGCACCGCCGCCGCGGTCACTTCGCGTCCTGCGCCCGGTCCACGGATGATCAGCGGATTACCTTGGTAGAAGACACTGCGGATCACAAACACATTATCACCAGGGGTTAAGTTGGCGTAAGGGTGATGGGTATCGATCCACTGCAAGCCCACTTCGGCCTTAAGCTCTGGGCCGCTGTTGTCTAAGGATGCCACATATCTAAGCACCTTATTTTGCTCCGCCGCCGCACCATACTGTTGCAGCAGATCGGCATCTAACTCGGCAATACGGGTGAGAAATTGATCTAAGGGAATATCCGCCAAAGCGGCTGGTACGAGTGAGCGCAGTTCAATATCTTCGAGCTCGATTTCAAGGCCAATTTCACGGGCCAAAATAAGCAGTTTACGCTGCATATCACGGCCGGAGAGATCGTCGCGGGGATCGGGTTCAGTAATACCTAAGCCTCTGGCTTCAATCACTAATTCTGAAAATGGCTTGCTGGTATCGTATTTTTCAAATAACCAACACAAGGTGCCGGAGAAAATCCCACCCACCGCTTCAACGCTATCACCGCTGTTACGCAGATCATTTAGCGCATGTTGGATGGGTAAACCTGCGCCACAGCTGGCGTTATAGCGCCAAAATAAGCGACGATTACCCAGTTGCTGCTTTAACTCTCGATAGAAAGGCAGTGGACCCGAGCCCGCAAGTTTATTCGCGCTCACCACATGGATGCCACGCTCGAATAGCTCTGGATATTGCAGCGTCAAACTGGCGCTGGCACTGATATCTAAGGCCACCAGCTCATCGCAGTTAACTTTCTCTAATTGCTCGAATAAATGTTCATACTGCCAAGGCGTTGCTTCAGTATTAAACTCTGTTTGCCACGCGGCAAGATTAATCCCAGTGGATTTAATCAAGGCTTTACTCGAACTGACCAAACCGACTAACTCAACACTGGCTTCGAGTTCATGGTCCAATGATGGTGAAACCGACTTAAACAGATCAATCCAAGCCTCACCGATATTACCCACACCGAGCAGCAGGACACCAATGCGTTTACGCGGGCCAGCGCAGCGACGGTGAACTTTTTGGGTTAACAGATTCACCTGTGACTGAGGCACTAACGTCACTAAACTTAAATCGCCACTGAACAAAGGTTTAGCATCACGGCTCAGTAAACGGGCGAAACTGCGACGATAATGTTCGGCGTCGGCACTCACTAATGCGACTAAACCAAAATCTGTATTGATCTGCTGATCACTAATCCCTAATGCTTCTGCCTCGGCATCGAGTAATCTTTGAACTTGTTTTTGATTCTCAGCGGTATAAGCAAGCTCAACCCTTTGATGGGCAGAGGTCCAATGGGCCAATGGCGTTAAACCCGCGGCAATCAATAAATCTAATAAACGAGTTAACTCACCCGTGAGTTTAAAGCCGAACAGGACCACAGCATTGAGGTTAGTCACCACAGGCGCGCTCGCCGACGAACTGTGGGGCGCGATTAAGGTAAAGTCAGTGTGCGATGCATAACTTGAACGCACCGCTAAGCTCACTTCAGTATTGAATAACGGCTGCAAAGTGCGCGAATGCAATACTGGCGAGCCCAAACGCGCTAAGCGATCTGCTTCGGCAAGTGACATGCTTTTCAGTAACTTGGCATCGTTGATTTTATTAGGATCGGCGTTGAACACCCCTTCCACATCGGTCCAAATGGTCACGCGCTCGATATCAGCGAGACTAGCAATCAAGCTAGCACTAAAATCTGAACCATTACGGCCAAGTAATAAGGTATCGCCACGCTCGTTAGCGCAGATAAAACCTGTGATCACTAAGCGTTCATTGGGATGCGCGGCTAATAGGGCTTGTACTTTAGCGCGGGATTCTTGTACCCGAATTTGTGGCACAGCGGCTTCATCGGCCACTAAAATTGAACAGGCATCCACATGGCTTGCCGCCACGCCAGATTCGCGCAGTAGCGCCGCCATTAAACGTGCCGACCAACGTTCGCCAAAGCTCACCACATGGTTGATTTGGTATTCATTGCGCTCATCTAAGGACAACAAGCTGATGAGTTGCGCTTTATCCGTGGCCAAACGCTCACGCAGATCGCGGGCTTGTTCATTCGACAACAACTGCTCAATCAACCCCTGTTGGTAGCTGATCAGCACTTGTAATTCTTCTTGCCATAGCTGACCCGCATCACGCAGCGCTAATAATTTATACAGGAAATTCGTGCTTTTACCTGCCGCAGAGACCACCACGAGATCATCACTATGACCGTGGGTTAACAGGATATGGGCGACTCGGCGATAACAATCGGCATCCGCTAAACTGGAGCCACCAAATTTATGTAAGTGACAACGTGCCATCTATTATTCCTCTACTGACAAGCCGCAACGGCGGCTAATCCTGCTTGAATATCTGCAACTAAATCGGCGGCATCTTCAATACCCACCGATAGCCGCAATAGGGTGTCCTTAATACCAGCCTCGAAGCGCGCCTGCGGCTCCATGGCTCTGTGGGTCATAGTGGCGGGCACTGCCACTAAACTTTCGACGCCACCTAAACTTTCCGCCACGCTAAATAAGCTGAGAGCACCTAAAAAGGCCACGACTTCGGCCTCGCCGCCTTTGAGCTCAAAACTCAGCATAGCGCCAAAGCCCTGTTGTTGCTTGGCCGCAATGGCGTGACCAGGGTGATCCGCAAGACCGGGATAATAGACTTTGCTCACCACAGGGCTTTGCGTTAATACCTCAATAATACGCTGGGCATTGGTTTGATGCTCGCGAATACGCACCGCTAAGGTACGTAGGCCGCGCAGGGTCAGATAACTGTCGAAGGCCGACCCCGTTAAGCCTAGAGTGTTCGACCACCAATGTAAGCTTTCGCCGATTTGCACGTCTTTGGCGACCACAGCGCCGCCAACAACATCGCTGTGACCATTGATATATTTAGTGGTGGAATGGATAACGATATCCGCGCCTAACAATAGGGGTTGTTGCAATATCGGCGATAAAAAGGTGTTATCGACCACCACCAGCGCGCCGACCTCATGGCTCGCCTTAGCAATGGCTTCGATATCCACCACACGCAATAACGGGTTCGATGGGGTTTCGAGCCACACCATCTTAGGATTCTGGGCAATGGCGGTGGCTAACGCTTGGCTGTCGGTTTGGTCGACCACAATGAGCTTAAACTGGCCTTTCTTCGCCAAGTTGGTAAATAAACGGTAAGAACCGCCATAGCAATCATGGGGCACAACTAATAGGTCATCGGGGCCGAGCAAAGTAGTCACTAAGGTGATGGCCGCCATGCCAGTGCACGTCACTATGCCAGTGGCGCCCTTTTCTAATTGCGCTAATGCTTCGCCTAAAATGCAGCGCGTTGGGTTGCCTGAACGACTGTAATCGAATTCGCGGGGATTTTTATGACCATCGAAAGCGTAATTAGTCGACAAATAAATCGGTGGCACAACTGCACCATATTGAGTATCGCTTTCGATACCCTGACGCACTGCCAGTGTGGCTAATTGACGCTCTGCCATGGGGGACTCCTAAATTCGGTAGACTGATAGAGATGTCTGGACGTCTAAATGTACCTAAGCCCAACGCCATCGTCAATAGGCGTGAAGACGTTTAGACGTCTGAACATAAAGAAATCTGTTTGCAATCACAAAGAAATAGTAGCAATAATTTGACTGTTCTTTGTAAGGGTTTAAAATCTGCCCCGAATTTAGCGTTATAACAGGTGAGTCAATGACTGAATGGAATGGGGAATACATCAGCCCCTATGCTGAACATGGCAAGAAGAATGAACAAGTAAAAAAAATTACTGTGTCTATTCCGCTCAAAGTGCTTAAGGTCCTCACGGACGAACGTACTCGTCGTCAGGTCAATAATTTGCGTCACGCCACCAACAGCGAGCTGTTGTGTGAGGCATTTTTGCACGCCTACACTGGCCAGCCATTGCCCAACGATGAAGATCTGTCAAAAGATAATCCAGACAGCATTCCCGCCGAAGCCAAGTTGTTGATGGATCAAATGGGAATAGAGTGGGAAGACATGGAATAGCGACTCGTCGCTTTCAAAGTCATATCACAGTGCTCATCAATAGGGATCGTTAACGATCCCTTTTTGTTTATACCCAAGCGACTTCAAACTTTCAATTTCACCATCTTGAGTTGGTTTGGGATATAGGAAATCCTATGTTTTCTATGATAGATCCACAGACACTCGCCTTAGCCTCGCTGGTCGTGTTTCTGGGCGCATTAACCCAAAGTCTGATTGGGTTTGGGCTTGCGGTTGTCGCCAGTCCTTTGCTGTATATCGTCGATCCACAACTTGTACCTGCGCCTGTTATTGCTATGGGTTTCTCCATCGCCCTGCTGACCTTAGTGCGTGAGCGCGGTCACTTAGAATTCAATGGCTTGCAATATGCGCTCATAGGCCGCGTGCCCGGTGGTTTTATCGGCGCGAGTTTATTACTGTTTGCGCCTCAACCCATACTCGGTTTATCCATCGCCGCTATTGTGACTGTCGCAGTGATCCTCAGCCTGTATAAATTCAGCCTGCCAGTGAATAAGAAAACCCTCTTCGGTGCGGGCGTGGTTTCAGGGATCTTCGGCAATATCGCCGCGATTGGTGGCCCGCCGATGGCGATTTTGTTGGCAGGCAAAGATGCCTCGCAGTTTCGTGCTGCCCTGTCGGCCTTCTTCATTTTTAGCTCCATGATTGCACTGATTATTTTAGCAATCACTGGCTTATTAGAATTAAAACATCTGTGGCTGTCGTTGATGCTGCTCCCCTCAGTGATTTTAGGTTACTTAGTCGCAGGGCGATTGGTGGGCCGTGTCGATAAAGAGAAGACAAAGATGGCGACGTTAGTCCTGTGCAGTATCAGCGCCTTAGTGCTAACGGTGAAGTCGGTTATCGAGTTATTACCCCAATAAGCGTCCTGCTTGTACTGGCAAACCTTCTCAAGATTCAAACAATAAAAAAGCACTGACATTGCCAGTGCTTTTTCTTTATCTATCAATATGTAAAGCTAGATTACACTCAGCTTAAATAGCTTTGCCCTGCGTACACAATAAAGTGTCTTAAGGCGAGTACGCCCGTTAAGCTCGCACAAGCCACCATGATCATCGCGCCCTTAGTGTGGCGAGTCGCGGCGGGTAGCAGCATAAACAGCAATGGAATACCAAAACCTATACCGACAACGCCTATCCAGAACACGCTTGCCCATAGCCCAGAAGTTAACGATGCTAAGGCCGCAGCCGCCGCGCCGCCCTTGAAGTACAAGGCGCAGAACAGCATGAACAGGAACAGGATTTCAATCGCCATCACAGGCAATTCTAAACCGTGCATCTTCACTAAGGTTTTGTCGTGGCTGTCAGTCTTAAACATCAGCAACGCCAGTACCGCATTTGCCGCAGCGCCCGCGGATAGACCTGACACTAAAAACAGCGCAGGCAGTACCGCAGTGTTGAGCATAGGATAGGCATTCATCGCCGAAATTAAGAAGCCAGTGTAAGCCCCTACGCCAATGGCGAGGACAAACAACAATACTTCAATCAGCTTTCGAAATGGCATAAGTAACTTAGCGATAGGTGTTAGGAAACCCAACCCCCATTTTGGTAAGTCATCCCGCAGCACAATAATGGCGTACGCAAAAGCTAAGGGAGAATACGCCAGCAGCGCCAGTACCCCGATTGCCATCACAGACTGGAAGTTATAGTGAATTAAGATCAACCAGAAATGGAATGGTTTGGTTAAGTCAAACACTAAGCAAGCTAGACCTAAGCTAATTGCTACAGGCCCAATAATGGCTGCCGCCTTAAGAATGCTGCTTTCAGCTCCCGCGCTGTGTTCCTTATTCGCCCAGCGTAAACCAATGCCAATCAATAAACTGCCCGCGGATAACCCCGCCATAAACAGGTAAACGGCGATGACCCAGTGCCAAGTGACAGGATCATATTGCGCCATGTCGCCCCAAGTATTGTTCATAATCAAATCCCCCCTCTTTTGGTAGGAACGCGATATACCCTAGGTTTAGTGCCCAAATGGGTTTTATCTTGGTAAGTGATTTTAGTGTTGAGCATGATGGCCACTTCACTCTGCGGATCATTAGCATCGCCAAACACTAAGGCATCGGTTGGACACACTGTCACACACGCTGGCTCTTCGCCCCGTACTAAACGACTGTCTTTACAGAAGTTACACTTATCCGCCGCCTTGGTTTCTGGGTTCATAAAGCGCACTTTATAGGGGCACGCTGCCACACAGTACATACAGCCAACACACTTCTCGGTATGGATAGAGATAATGCCATCTTCACCCACATAGGCCGCACCCGTTGGGCACACCTTAACGCAAGGTGCATCTTCACATTGCTGGCAAGATACCCTGTGATATTTGAAATGCAGATTGGGCATCTCACCAAAGGGACCTTCCACACGCACTTGCAGACGAGTTACGCCTTCGGGTACGCCATTTTCACTGCGACACGCCACGTTACAAGCTTGGCAGCCGATGCACTTATTCTCGTCGTGCACCATTACATATCGTTTATTCATTTAAGCCTCCGATTAGCGCTTTGCCAGCGTGACGCCCGTGGTGTGCACTGTCATGCCACACACAGGAGCAGTAACGTGCGGCAGTAAGTTACCGCAGTGGATACCTTTGCCCGTTGCTCTGACCAACTCTTTGTTTTTAGAACCAAAGCCCATGTAAGCAAACACAGTATCTTGGCGAATACCCGGCGTGACTAAGGCATGGCCTTCTTCTGTGCCAACACTGCTGGTGAGGCGGATTGGGTCGCCATTGCTGATGCCTAATTTGCCCGCAGTGACGGGGTGAACCCACACAGCGTTATCCGACATCAGGTTAGCGAGCATAGGTACATTGTGGGTTGCACCATTGGTGTGCACCGCCACTTTGCCTTGGATAAAGTACAGCTCATCTGCTTTTTTAAGATTCACTTCGCGGAACTTGATCACCCCACGGCCCGGTGCCATGGCTTCGACTTTCGCGGAAGTGAGTTCAATCTTGCCACTCGGGGTTTTAAAGGTCAGTGCACTGGCGTAAGTGCCGTCTTCATCGGCAGGTCGCGCATTGGGGTATGCCTTAATAAACTCGGCAACCATCTTAGGCTCGCACAACATAATTGGCTTACCAAAGCTCACAAAACCTTCGTCTTTGATCCGGCGCAGCAGGTCAGTGTCGCGGTTCACCTGCAGCATTTGCAGGGTTTCCATGTTTTCCCATGGATAGAACTCGCCAAGGCCCATAGCCACACCCACATCCTTAAAGATCTGCCAAGAAGGCTTAGTATCACCTAAGGTTTCAACGACCCGTTGGCGCACATAATAGGCCGGATTTTTACCTGACTTATCAGCAATTTATTCATCACGTTCAAGATAAGTCGACTCAGGTAAAATCACGTCCGCATAGGCGGCGGTTTCGCTGATATACACATCACACACGGCGATAAAGTCGAGCTTTTTCATCGCTTCAACAACGCGCGCCCTGTCTGTCATGGTTTGCATTGGGTTAGTGCGTGACATCACCCAGCCGTGTAACTGGTAAGGAACAGCGCTTAATGTGGCATCGAGAATAGTTTGATAAACGCCGCCCGATGTCCACATCATGGCGTACTGTTCTTCCACCTGATCGATACGTTTCGCTGCTGGTTTTGGCATGTCTTTCACGCCAGGTTTTGCCAATACGGGCGCAACCGCTTCACCGGCAAGCTTGTTGTAATCACCGGGTTTCTGGCCGATATAAATCCCGCCCTTGCGCTCAATATTACCAATCAAGACGTTGGCGGCGTACAGGGCGCGGCGCATCTCAAACTCTTCGGTGGTAAAGGTGGCTCTGTGACCAAAATCGACCACGGCATGGGGCGCTTTTGCCGCATATTCGTGGGCGATGCGACGAATGTCTTTGGCAGGCACATCGGAGATGGTTTCAGCCCATTCAGGGGTATAAGCTTTCACTTCGGCGGCAAAGGCTTCGAAACCTTCCACATAGCGCGCGACAAATGCCTTGTCGTAAAGATTATCTTCAATCAATACATGGCATAACGCCAAGGCGACGGCCACATCGGTACCGGGGCGAATGGCATACCATTCATCAGCTTTATCGGCCACAACGGAGAATCTTGGCTCGAACACCACCAGCTTGGCACCTTTGTCCATTTGCGCCGCCATCATGCCGCGGGTTTCGGACATATTGATGCCTTCGTACAGGTTATGGCCGAAGTTAATGATGTATTTAGAATTACTTAAATCACGTTTAACCTTAGTGCCAAAAATAGCCTTAGCGGCAATTTCATAACCGCCGGGGCACGTCGACGCGTGGGTAAAGGTATTTGGACTACCAAAGGCGGTCGCAAGGTGAAACAAATGCTTTTCTTGTGAGCCCGATTTGGACGAGAATGCCACTGCCTCTGGGCCATGTTCTTTTTTGATTTTATTTAGATTTTCGGCGATAAGTTGATAAGCCTCATCCCAACTGATCTCGGCCCATTTGCCTTCGCCGCGCTCGCCAACCCGCTTTAACGGTTTAACGATACGCTGTGGATCGTACAGTAAGCTATGGCCTGCGCCGCCTCGGGCACACACTTTACCGCCAAAGGACTTAGCGGCCTTGTTGCCACTAATGAAGACGTTTTTGCCCTCAATCACCCGCGCCGAAATCGGGCAACGGGTTGAACACATTTCGCAAATACTGGCAATTTCCTTGCCCATGCCCTTTAGCTGCTTATTCTCTAATGCCGCTAAGCTGCCCGGCAGCAGACTGGCTAACGCACACGTGGCGCTACTCGCTCCCGCTCCCTTTAAAAAGGTTCGCCTATTAAGCTCAATCATGGTTACCTCCATCACGCTCATCCCACCCGTCAGTCGCCATTTGTGGCGCCATCGAGCAGAGGTTTGCTCACTGATTTGATTACTTTTTTAGTTATAAAGCGTTAAAACAGCGCCACCATATCTTCAAAATACACGGCATACGCTGAATACACTGCTCATCCACAGAGATTGTTATCCCGAAAGAGGTAGGTGGGTATTGTGGTAAACCACATGGGGAAGCTCGGTGTGATCTACCGCAACTAAAACCTAAGACTGACCTTGAAATACGTGAATAAGATCAACAGGCTTATTGGGAACAGGCTTTACATCGACGGAGAAGACAGAAAAAAGCCGCCAGTTTGGACACTGGCGGCTTAGAAGAAAACTGACATTACAGTCAATTACGATAACCCTAGCAGGATAAGAACATCTCACTAGCGGGCGCAAACTGATTACAATCGCATTAATCCATTAACTCTATATCGAGGCAATTGAGCAGGCGAATCGCTTCGTCGCGGCTAAACTTAGCGCCTTTGATTTTATTGTTAAAAATGTCGATATCGTAATTTGAGGCCTCGCTGAAATCCGCCTCCAATAATTGAGTTCGGCCAAACAGACTATGACTAAAATCCGTGTAGGTGAAATTGGCTTGATTAAAACTGCCCTCGCGAAAATCCACATCGTGGGCCTTGCACTCTTCGATGATAATTTCATCGAGGGACAAGCCTAAAAATGAGCAGTCGTTTAGAATGCATTGCTTAAAGGAAAAAGGCGCGGCAAAGGATAAACGCGACCACGCGGCGCGGGTCCAATCGATACCGACTAACTTACACTCTTCAAACTCGACCCCGCTGAACTGGCACTGGGGCACTTTCACTAAGCTCAAGTTGCAGCGTACAAAGCGACAATCGATAAACTTACATTTACGAAAAACGCTCTCGCTAAAATGGCAATCTTGAAAGCAGCAATCCTCAAACTCTATGCCCTGTAGATCTTGGGCTAATTCCGACAAGCCATTGAACTGTTTTGATAAAAAACTATTGCCCTGCAAAGCTGCACTTTGCGCGAGTTGCGATGGCGCAAGCACCGATTGTTTAAGCACTGGTACTTCTTTCTGTGACGACATAACACCTCTGATCCTGCCCAATCCCCAGCAATAAAATATGCAGGGCAATTGGGCTAGGTACTGCTTATTGTTTACTCTCTGATACGAGGCTTGAGACTCACCGGCTAAATGCTCGCGACGAGTTCCTCAAGCTGATCGGTCGCCTTAGACCACCCCTGATAAAACCCCATATCCTCATGATTCTGCCTATCTTCGCTATTCCAATGCAGCACCCGCGCAGTGTACTTGGTCTTACCATCTATAGGTTCAAACGTAATGGTTGCCGTCATAAAGGCTTTATCGGACGGCACCCAAGCCTCAGTAAAGGCATCGGTAAATACGATGCGCTCATTCTCAACCACCTCGAGATACACGCCACGATTCGGGAAATCCTGCCCCTCAGGGCTGCGCATCACGATCACATTTGAACCACCGGCACGCACATCTAAGCTCGCGCTAGCCACAGTCCACGGCCTTGGCGTAAACCAAATTTTGAGGAGTTCTGACTCGGTCCACGCGCGGAACAGTTTTTCTGGCGGCGCATCGATAATCCGCTCTAATACTAGCTCTCGTTGATTATCATTATGTACATGCTGACTTGTGCTCATATTCCCTCCATTGGATATTTGGCTTGATGGTCTTGTCGGCTGCAGCTACGTCATAAGCTCGCACATCAGCGCGCTAAAATACAGCCCTTCAACATTAGCTCGTCCGCAGAACACCAGTCCGCCATCATGCTCAGCACTGAGTGTTAGCGCGTGATTCCCTTGCAAATCCTTATGCCCGCTAGATTCAAGCCACAGAACTATATAAAGAGCAGTGTAAAGGGCTATGTAAAGATCTGTGCAAAGAGCGATGCAAATAGCTGTGGTAAATTTTGTCAAAAAAGGTAGAATGTCGCCACTTTTTCGCGGCAGTCTAGAACAAGGTTCTCTCGGATTAATGGTTAGCATTTTCGAGCAAAATGGCACGGGCCCAGCCCGCTTTCGCAGACCACTTTCACTGTGGTGCCAACCTTGCCCTGCGTTTGTTCCCTCCCTTGCATTATCTCCACCCAACCCAATTCAAACACCGCCCGAAAATACCCCTTTTGCTGTTCAAGATTTAACATCAAATCCCGCAAACCGGCTGAACGCTTTACGCCCTAAGCCAAGCGTGAATAATAAAGCGGTTGCAATGAATCTGGCTGTTGCTAACGCCATAGTTCATCTGCAAACCGACACTTATAAAAACCTTATCCCTACACTCTCTATCCTAAGGAATACTCGTCATGAGTCTTGCTGATTCCGTATTAGCCGTGAATAACGATTTGCCAATCCGCACCGACAGCCCAGTCCACAGCGGCAAGGTTCGCAGCGTTTACTGGCTAACCGATGCCGACAGCCGCCGTTTAATCAAAACCAAGGGTTATAACGTCCCCGAAGATACCCCGCTCGCCATCATGGTGATCAGCGACCGTATCTCGGCCTTCGACTGCATCTTCCACGGTGAAGGCGGCCTCAAAGGCATTCCCGGTAAAGGCGCGGCATTAAATGCCATCTCTAATCATTGGTTTAAGCTATTTGCCGAAAACGGTTTAGCCGACAGCCATATTTTAGATATTCCACACCCGTTCGTATGGATAGTCCAAAAAGCCCGCACCATTAAAGTCGAAGCCATTTGCCGCCAGTACATCACAGGCTCAATGTGGCGCGCTTACTCTAAGGGCGAGCGAGTATTCTGTGGCATCACATTGCCAGAAGGCTTAGAGAAAGATCAAAAGCTCCCTGAGCTGTTAATCACCCCATCGACTAAGGGTATTTTAACCGGCATCCCAGGCGTGCCAGCCCAAGATGACGTGAACATCAGCCGCAGCGATATCGAAGCCAACTACCAAGCCTTTGGCTTTGAAAAGTTAGAAGATATCGACCTGTACGAGAAGCTGTTAAAAGATGGCTTTAAAGTGATTTCAAAAGCACTGGCCGACATTGATCAAGTGTTTGTCGACACTAAATTTGAGTTCGGTTATGTGACCGATAAAGATGGCAATTCAAAACTGATTTACATGGATGAAGTCGGTACTCCAGACTCATCACGTATTTGGGACGGCGCCGCCTACCGCGATGGCAAGATTTTGGAAAACTCCAAAGAAGGTTTCCGCCAATTCCTGCTAAATCATTTCCCTGATCCTGATGTGCTGCTCAACAAAGACAGAATGCCAGAGCGTGAAGCCCTAGCCCGCGACAATGACCTGCCACTTGAGGCCATGATGCAAGTGTCACGCACTTACACCGGCGTTGCCGAGAAAGTGACTGGCGCTCCAATCCCGCTGCCAGCGAATCCAAAGGCAGATATTATTAAGATACTCAAAGATGAGTATGATCTGATTGTGTAATAGAGAGTTGTAATCAAATCTGAGGTTTTGGGTGGTTTACCCATAACTGAATAGTAGAAAAGGCGCTTAGGCGCCTTTTTGTTTAAGTCATTCAAAAACTTAACCAATACACCGCTGATGATTAAGCACTGTCATTCCAGTGACACGCCATGAACTCATCCATGAGGGCTCGACGACGGCATCCATGCCGTCAACGGTCACTTACATGCCAATGCTTAATTCAACCAACTCTTCAGTAATCTGTATGCCTTTTCACAAGCAGACACTTTACAAATTTAACAATGGGCGGCTCGTTAAATTGTTTCGGTGTAAGGTGATAACTAGATCTGTACAGCCAACATGTCTAACTATGTAGTATTGATACAACCTCTGCTAATAGTAAAAAATTACAGACCATTGAGAACTGGTATATAGCAATCAAGCTTTTCATCAAACCGCAGATTATCAAACTGAACACCAGAATACTTTAACCTCACGAAAGCAGAGTAATAGTCACTATGCCTCGTGATAAATCTAGGATAAATATTTATATCATTATCCGCAGCGTCAAACGTGTCGCCAGTTACATAATTTAGGCATTTGAGCCTGCTTGGCAGCCCATATATTACTATAGGGTTTACAGGGAACTTAGGGTTGTCATATATAACTTTACGTAGTAACTCCCACTTTGGGTACATTGCATTTTTTATTTTAGCGAAAACAACCACATCAATTAGCCACCCTTCAATCAAAAGTGGCCGATCAAAAGCAGAGGCAATTTCCTTACAACTTATTGATTTAAAATCAAATATATTCACAATGAGAAACCGATCATCATAAACAATGTATCCGAAACCAAACTCACCGCTTTCAAGCGGAATGTAAAAACAAGTACCTACATCAATCTTTTTCATACGCCCCCACCAAGTTAGCATTTTTTCTTCGAAGATGAATGTGTTGACATTCTATTTCTATAGTTTTCATCAAACGCTTTGGCCCTCTTATCATTAGGATCACTCAATCTGCTGGGGTCGTAAGAGCGAGCACGGTTGCCTGCTCCAGCATTAAATTTACCGTCTTCTGTGTAGACTCCACGCTGAGAAGTATCTAACGTTTTGTAATGTTCAATATCCGCTTGTTCATACCCTCTGACTTGTGCATGAGAATACTAAATGGAAATACTAAATGGACATCCAAAATACTAAATGGACATCCATCGTTAATGGCGAGGTAGTTAACCTCCGAATATGCTTTGGTTAAGCATTAAACAAGGAGGTTTGTAGGCCGCGCCCTCGCAGAACTCAGATTAGTCTTGAAGACACCCCTTTTTATCACTGTTGCAGTCGTGTCGTTCGACGTGCTTTTTTGTGTGGCGATGATCGTTACTCAGGTAAAAACCATGACCATCGCCGCGCTTGGGTAGAATCGCTATTGTTTGAACTCGAAGCCGTTTTTGCAATAGATGTGGCGGCCTTTGCGGTGATGTCCAATCATCTACATGTGGTTTTACGCATTGATGTAGAGACAGCAAACCGCAGGAGCGACAGGGAGGTGCTTGAGCAATGGCATAAGCTATTTAAAGGCGATGAATTAACGCAAAAATTCGCCAAAGGTGGGTTGGTTGAAGCGGACGAGGTCAACAGATTAAGGCATTCAATCGCCATTTATCGCACCGCTTATGTGATATCAGTTGGTTCATGCGTTGCTTAAACGAGCCGATAGCAAGACAAGCAAATCAAGAAGATAACTGTACTGGGCGTTTTTGGGAAGGTCGATTTACCTATTTCTTTTATAGAGAATCAAGCTCTACTTGATGAAGCTGCCGTTTTAGCCTGTATGACTTATGTGGATTTGAATCCCATCAGAGCCCAAATGGCCGATACACTGGAGCGATCAGCTCATGCCAGTATTCAGCTTCGAATTCAGGCGGCATTGAAAGATGAGCAGCCCAAAAATCTATTGGCTTTTATCGGCAATGAACGCGATAACCAACCCATTGGCATTACGTTTTCATTAATAGATTACCTTCAATTGGTGGATGATACCGGTCGAATTATTCGAAATGATAAACTAGGTGCAATCACTGAAAATAGCGCCAAGTTACTGACAAGATTAAATATCCACCATGACAATTGGCTTAAGCTTACCACCGAGTTTGGTAAGCTATTTCATGGCCCTGTGGGAACCTTGCAAGAACTGACTGATTACTGCGAACACTTAGAAAAGCGACGACGGCACTTTGCCAAATGCTGTCAGCACCTCAACGCTGGCTGATTTCAATCCTGCATCATTAACCATGCCTTTCACAACAGCCAACAAGAGAATGGCTTAGGTATTTTTTACTAAAAATCTAAGTTTTTCAGCAAAATAGGCTAATTGAGTTAGTCCTCATCCTCTGGAGCAATACCTCGCAAGCTTTTTAGCCGCTAAGTGACTTTTAGTCACTTGGATGCTAACTGAAAGTACATTATGTTCTTGTTTTATATTGGGTGGCCTGATTTATATCTTCGCTACAAATGGAGGACAAGATTTATTTCTTCCAACACTAATTGTCAATTGCTGCAATTTTTTTAAAGATTCCATCTAACTAATCATTATTATAAGTCGTTTCTTGAATTAAATGACTATCTTCATTATAGCTTTTCCAAATACCTTCTTTCTTACCATTTTCATAAGTTCCTTCTACTTCTATTATACCATTTTTATGATAACTCTTAAAAAGCCCCTCTCGCTCTCCATTTTTATAATATTCCTCAGCTTGCAATATTCCTTCCTCATCATAGGCTTTATAAAGACCATCTAATTGATCATTTTTATAAACGCCTTCCGCCTCTAATTTACCGTATTCATTATAATATTTAAACAGACCATTTCTAATACCATTAACATAGGTTTTTTCCACTGTTAATCTACCATTTTCATTATAACACCTCCAAACACCTTCTAATTTTCCATTTATATACAATGCTTCATTCTCTAGTTCACCATTACAATGATAAGTTCGATAAAAACCGTCTTCTTTCCCATTTTTAAAAATTTGTACTGTTACTTGACCATTTTCATTATAATATTTCCAAACACCTTCTAAAGTCCCATTTTCATAAGTCAATTCCGACTCTAACTGACCGTTTCTATAATAGCTTTTACAAATACCCTCTTCTTTCCCATTTACATAAAACTTTTCCTCCATTAGTTTTCCATTAGACCAATAATGCTTATAAATGCCTTCTCTAGTGCCTTTTCTATAAGTTCCCTCTTTTTCTAACTGAGCGTCTTTATAATAACTATTACAAATACCATCTAACACTCCATTTTTATAATTTTCTTCTTTTTCTAGCAGATCGTTTTCATAATAACTATTACGAATACCATCTAACTTTCCATCTTCATAATTTTCCTCAATCCTTAGTTGACCATTTTTATAATGACCTGTTACTTTCCCTGTAAATATTTTTTTACTCATTTTGCTATACCATAATTAAGATAACTAAAATTCAACTCCGAAGTGCGATACTCTAATCGGAGAATAGAAGCAAGATTAACGCCCAAGAGTGCAAATCTCAATCTATCAGTTCTATTTCCAACCATAGTTTCCCCCTGTGTCAGGATTGTTGTCACCCCTAAATAATCATTATGTTTAAAGACAGGGTGCGGCAAAAGAGAACGATATGGCTCGGTATTCACCAGAACGTAAAGAAGCGATCCTTAAAAAATTATTACCTCCTCACAACTTAACGGTCGCAGAGGTCGCTCGGGAAGAAGGCATCGCGGTGCAAACCTTGTATCATTGGCGAGATATTGCCAGAAAAGAAGGTCGCCCCGTGCCAGGTAAAACATTAAC
>NZ_JAKKRH010000055.1:0-26327 GCF_025654465.1 Shewanella sp. SM101 | reverse complement strand
TGTCATGCCAATGGCATTGCCCGGTAGCTACGTTCGGAATCGATAACCGCTGAAAGCATCTAAGCGGGAAGCGAGCCCTAAGATGAGTCATCCCTAGGAATTTAATTCCTCTAAAGAGCCGTTCGAGACTAGGACGTTGATAGGCATGGTGTGTAAGCGTTGTGAGGCGTTGAGCTAACATGTACTAATGACTCGAGAGGCTTAACCATACAACCCAGATGGGTTTTATAAGCAGCCTTAGACAGAATACAGATACTTGATAAAGTTAAAGACTCAAACAAAGCAAATCAGCTTTCCGAATTATTATTAACGTGGTCCAGAGATGGACACGGTAATAAACAGAATTTGCTTGGTGACAATAGCCTTGTGGAACCACCTGATCCCATCCCGAACTCAGAAGTGAAACGCAAACGCGCCGATGGTAGTGTGGGGTCTCCCCATGTGAGAGTAGGTCATCGCCAAGCGCCTAATTTAGGTTAACGTGCAGACGTTAAGCTAAAGGAGCGGTAGTTCAGTTGGTTAGAATACCGGCCTGTCACGCCGGGGGTCGCGGGTTCGAGTCCCGTCCGCTCCGCCAACATTAAGAGATAAGCCTCATCGAAAGATGAGGCTTTTTTCGTTATGGCGTTGCTGATATTTTCGTGTCAGTGACGCTAATGCTTCGGGTTCGAAGCATGTGGTTATCGTCATACTCGGGCATCATGTAGATGAAATCCTTATCAGAATATGACGCTTTCGCTTCAATGTTAAAAATCAAAACCTACTTTTTTGCCGATCTTTATTCCACTTTATCAATATTGTTTCTTTCACGTTCTGAAAACCTCCTGTGCGCGACTTGGCAGTATTGACCTGTGACACTGATCTCGGACAAATTAAACGGTATAATGCCTTATGTCTTTCATGAGTAACGAGAATGAATTGTCGTCTTGGGTGTGGTGCTTGCTGTATTGCGCCTTCAATAAGCAGCAGTATTCCGGGTATGCCAAAGGGTAAGGCGGCGGGTGAACGTTGTGTGCAATTGAGCGATGCCAATTTATGTTTGATTTTCGGCTCGCCTGATCGTCCTGCGGTTTGTAGTGATTTCGATGCATCTGAAGATGTTTGTGGTCATTCAAACGAAGAGGCGATTTGGTTGATTACCCAACTCGAATCTCAGACCTCTCATTAAGTTTATCGCTGACAGGTGAAATATGCAGTTAACTCGTTATACCGATTTTGGCGTTCGTACCCTGATGTATTTAGCGGTTCAGCCAGATAGAACAACTTTATTTAGGATTGCTGAAATTACGCAGGTATTTGATCTGTCACCAAATCATGTCTCTAAGATAGTGCATCATTTAGGCAAGATGGGTTACCTTGAAACCATCCGCGGTAAGATGGGTGGTTTCCGTTTGGGTAAGCCTGCGAGTGAGATTAACCTAGGCCAGTTAGTTCGAGTGTTAGAAAATTCACTCGCCCCGATTGATTGCAGCAAACCTTACTGCCGATTTACGCCAGCCTGTAAGCTTAAAGGCGTGTTAGCCCAGGCTGTTGAAGCTTATTTGAATGTGCTGGATCAATATACTTTGCTGGATATTGTGAGTAACCGTGATGAGTTAGTTGCCTTGCTGCCAGACTTTTCTATTTCAGTACTGCAACTGGATTAGTACCACTTTTAAGTGCAATACCGATGGGGAGCAAACTCGATGCTGGCACTAGATCAATCCCCTCGGTTTTAAGTCTGTGTAGGTTAGCCTCTAAGAAGCGCATAGTTTCTGGATAGGGATGGGCAATCGCCACTAAGCTACCTTGGGTATGTGCCTGACTTATCATTAAGTTAAATTGTCTCTCGAGTGCATTGGCACTGGTATCATTGTCTAGAAACAGTTGGCGTTTTAGTAAAGGAATGCCTAGCTTATCTGCGTTATCCCCTGCCTTAGTGAATCGTGTTGTCATACTATCGACAAAATATAGCTGCTTTTGTTTGAGTGTTTCCATGACCCAGAGCATGGGATCGTCCAGTTGAGTTAATAGACTCCCCATGTGGTTATTGGCACCTTTGGCAAAGGGAACGCTGTTAATCGCATCAATAACACTGGTGCGAATTTGTGCCTCAGTCATCGTATTGGTTAACCCCCCCAGCCCTAATGTCTTACCATTAAGCGCCTGCATGGGAAGATGTAGCATAATTTCGTGGCCTTTTTGGTGTCCTGCGTTAGCGAGTTCTTTGCCAAGTGGGGTATGAGGTAATACAGCGAGTGTTACTGTATTGGGCAGTGCCAGCACGGCTTTATCTGTATGACGATAACCTATGTCATCAATAATGAGTCCAAGCTGGGCAGCATAGCTTTGAGAAATGCTTAGGGCCAATAGGGCCAAGGAATAAAGTAAGCGCACAATTTCTTCTTATTCGTCATGGTGCTGTATCCATGCAATGGCAGAGGTCACTTGATGATCTTGGGCCAGTGATGCATGGGCTGATAGGGCGTCGATTATAGCTAAATTACCAACGCCGGAACCAGTTTCGGCGGCAATTTTTATGTCGGGGATGATCCCTATGTTGTGAATGTTTTCACCTCTAGGAGTATTGTACTGGGCAATTGTGAGTTTAATCGCGTTACCATCTTCTAAGATGGGGATCAGGCTTTGTACTGTACCTTTGCCAAAACTGGTCTCACCTAAGAGTTTTGCACGACCATTTTCTTGTAATGCGGCGGCGAGAACTTCGGATGCAGAGGCCGAGCCTTTGTTGATTAACACTAGCATAGGCACGTTAGTCAGAATGGTTTGCGGTGAGGCATAGTAGTCAGAGTTGGCGTCGAAGAAGCGGCCAGAGGTTGAGACTATGCGTCCTTTGGCGAGAAAGAGATCCGCAATTTTAACCGCTTGGTCGAGTAGGCCGCCGGGATTATTACGTAGATCTAAGATAAGTCCTGTGAGTGGTTTGTTTTGCCATTGGCTGAGCGAGCGCACCATATCTTCGGTAGAGTTTTCTTGGAAGTTGCTTAATCTGACATAGCCAATATTGCCATCAAGCAGTTGAGTACTTACAGACTCTATAGTGATATTGCTTGGCTTGAGTGACACTTTAAAGGTGGCATCGTCATTACTGTGTTTTAGCTCTAAGTTAATACTCTGATTATTGAGACTATGTCTTTTTATTTCAGTAAGGATATCGGCTAGATTCGTTTCAGTCGCCAGGGTGTCGTTAAGTTTAATAATAATATCGCCCGCACGTATTCCCGCTTGCTCTGCGGGAGAATGGGCAAAGGGGGCTATGATGCTGATGTGGTCTTTTTGGGCCGCGACTTCGAAACCGAAACCAAAATACTCACCGCGATTAGAATCTTTAAGATCGAGTAATTCTTGATGATTCAAGAAGCTGGAATAGGGGTCGAGATGTTCAAAAATGCCTTTGATGGCGGCCTGCACTAGCTCTTCTTTGGTAACGGTTTTGATATAGTAAGTTTCAACCGTTTCAAGTACATCTTGTAGTAATGGATAGTCAAAGTTGTCGCGGTAGGATTTAGCATTCTCTTGGCTGGAGAGGCTGATGGATAGGCCTAAAGTGAGACCTAATCCAACGCAACTGATATAGCGGATCATGTATTTCATAACGGTCCCCTGTGATAAGGGGACCGTTATGATTAGCGACAGTATTTCGCTGGATCGACGGCTTGCCCTTTGTGCCTTATTTCAAAGTATAGGCCAGGCTCGCTCTGTCCACCTGAACGTCCGACTAAAGCAATCGCTTCACCGCTTTTTACCATCTCACCAGGGCTTTTTAGTAGGGTTTGAGCGTGACCGTAAAGACTCATATAACCTTTACCGTGATCGATGACCATAACAAGACCAAAACCGCGTAACCAGTCGGCATAAATGACTTTACCACCTGAAACGGCTCGAATATTTTGCCCTTCTGGTGCAGACAACATAGTGCCTTTCCACACTACTTGGCCGGAACGCTGGCTACCAAAGCTAGCACTTACACGACCTTTTGTCGGCCATTTAAGTTTGCCACTTTGTTTACCAAAGCCTTCCATCGAGGGATTATCTTTCATGGCCCGCAGCGCTTGTTCAACGACGCGCTTTAAGCTGGCCTCTTCAATTTGCAACTGCTCAAGCTCTGCACCCTTAGAATTTAAGGTGCGTTGCAGCTCTTTGATGGTCAGTTGACGCTGATCTTGCTCTTGGCTCAAACGTTTAGCTTGTACTTGTTGTTCGGCCACGAGTTTCGTTAATTGCTTTTGCTTACTCGTTTGCGACACCTTGATCTCATCTAGGTCGGTCAAGGTTTGCTTTAATTCGTTGATCGACTTCATCCGCGCTTTATTGAGGTATTGGTAATAAGCCAACATACGCTCGATAGTGGCGGGACTTTGCTGATTAAGCATCATCTTAGTGTAATCGTGATTACCGGCAAGATAGGCGCTCGATAGCTGTTTCGACAGTGTTTGTTGTTGAGTCACTTTAAGCGTTTCTAACTCATCTTGACGTTGTTTTAGCTCGGCAAGTTTAGTGTCGATTTGCGCTAAGCTATTTTTAGTGCTGTTGACTTTTTTGGCAGCTGACGCAATCGCTTCTTCATCGCTACGCAGCAATGACAGCAGTTTTTCTCTTTGTTTACTGGTGGTTTTTAATGCGCTTTGTTGTTGATTTATTTGCGTTTGGATTGATTTTAACTCGGACTTACGCTTCTCCAAATCAGAAGCGTGTGCCGAGAAAGATAACATCATAAAGCCAGCAATAATGCTGGCTTTAACAAGGAGTCGAGTGCTCACTAGGTAACGGTTACTCTTTTATGTGGATTAAGGGTTTGCCCGTCATCTCAGCTGGAATGGCTTCGCCGATCAAGGTCAAGATGGTAGGTGCAACATCGCTGAGTTTACCACCTTCATCTATGGTCGCATCGCGTCCAACAAAGACGAAAGGCACGAGTTCACTGGTGTGGGCCGTGTGAGCCTGACCTGTGGTTTCGTCGGTCATTTGCTCGGCATTGCCGTGGTCGGCGGTAATAATACATTCTCCGCCCACTTTCGCCAGCGCATCAACCACACGGCCGATACAAGCGTCGACAGCTTCACAAGCTTTAACGGCGGCATCGAAATTACCCGTGTGGCCAACCATGTCACCATTGGGGTAGTTACAGATAATCACGTCGTACTTAGTTGATTCAATTGCTGCGACTAACTTGTCAGTCAGCTCAGCTGAACTCATCTCAGGCTGTAGATCGTAGGTTGCCACTTTAGGTGAGTTGATTAGGATGCGATCTTCTCCCTCGAATGGCTCTTCTTTACCGCCGTTAAAGAAGAAAGTCACATGGGCGTATTTCTCAGTTTCAGAGATACGCAGCTGAGTACGACCTTGTTTCTGCAGCACTTCACCTAAGGTATTCACTAAGTTTTCAGATGGATAAGCGATAGGGGCTGTGATGTCGCCAGCATACTCAGTCAAAGTGACGAAGTGCATTTTCGGCATTACAGCGCGTTCGAAACCATCGAAGTCTGGGTGAATAAAGCTACGGGTGATTTGACGGGCGCGGTCAGCACGGAAGTTCATAAAAATCAGGGCATCGCCGTCTTTTAAGGTCGCAACTTGACCGTTGGCATCTGTGATCGCAGATGAAGAGACGAATTCGTCGTTTTCGTTACGTTCGTAAGCCGCTTCCAATGCTGTAACGGCATTGTCGTATTGGAATTTTGACTTGCCTTGGGTGATTAAATCGTAGGCTTGCGACACGCGATCCCAACGATTATCCCTGTCCATAGCAAAGTAACGACCAATAATCGATGCGATACGGCCATGGCCTAATGTAGTAAACAGATCATCAAAATGGCTCAAGCTACCCTTAGCGCTGCGCGGTGGCGTATCGCGTCCGTCGAGGAAAGCGTGCAGATAAACCTGAGTTGCACCGCGCGCAACGGCCATACGGCACATAGCTTCGATATGCTCTTCATGGCTGTGGACGCCGCCAGGGGAAAGCAAGCCCATAATGTGCACAGCTCCGCCAGCTTTGATGGCTGAGTCTACCGCATCACATAGTGCAGAATTTTTTTCAAACTCATGATCTGCAATGGCTTTACTGATACGAGTGAGTTCTTGATAAACCACACGGCCAGAGCCTAAGTTAATATGGCCAACTTCAGAATTTCCCATCTGGCCATCAGGTAAGCCGACATCTAAGCCAGAACCTGAAATCAAACTATGGGGATATTTAGCGTTGAGACGGTCGAGTACCGGAGTCTTGGCGTGGAAAATCGCATTATTATGCGTGTTTTCACGGTAGCCCCAGCCATCGAGGATCAACAACGCGAGCGGACGTTTAGCTGTCGTCATAGTGATACCTTTAAGTTTTATAGAAGCGATAGAAATCTGAAATTGGTCAAATATTACTACGTTAGCGGGGTATGAAAAAGCGCTTTACCCCGATTAAGGTCATCGAATCACTAATTCGCCCGATTCTGTGAGTGGCTTGTGACAAGTACAGAGTCAATTGCACTAAAAGTGCGATCTCGAACTGTGACTAAACTGCTGCATTCTGCCAAGGCAATCGGTATACTCTGTGCCCTTATCGAATTTTCGCCATTTATGCGGGCAATCATCATGCAAGAATATATCGAATTTTTTAAAGCTCACTCAATGCTCAGTCTGGCTTGGGTGGGATTATTTGTTGTGCTTGTCGCGAGTATCATCAAATCGAGCATGTCAAAAATCAAAAGTATTTCTCATCAAGAATTAACGATTATGGTGAATAGACAGGATGCTAAAGTGGTTGATGTGCGCTCGAATGACGAGTTCCGCAAGGGCCATATTGTTGATGCACTTAATGTTACGCTCGCCGATATTAAAAATAATCAGATATCAGCCCTTGAAAAGTATAAAGCCAGTCCCATTATATTGGTATGCAATGCTGGCATGACCTCGTCTCAAGCCGCTCAGCTTTTGAGTAAGCAAGGTTTTGAAAACCTGTACAACTTGAAAGGTGGTATGGGTGAATGGCAGGCAGCAAATATGCCTGTTTCAAAAAGCAAAAGATAAGTTGTCGGCGGCAGTTATGATTTAAGCTGTACTCAATCCACAGGATAGTGCAGTAATAAAGTCATCATTGTTTGGCATACTGATCCTACGGTCGCTAAGGGCTTAATGTAAGTTTTTAGACTGGTTCGATCGATACCCGAATATGGGTACAAGTTGGGATGATACCGAGATCTGATATAGGCCTTGAGTAACATAAGCCCCGAGCCAATTTACGTTCAAATAGTAATTGGCTTTCAAATAATAATTGGCTTTCAACGAAAAGCCGATACAACATTGATAGGATAGGTAGGAAATTATGGCTGAAGTAGCAAACAACGAACAACAAGCCCCACAATTCAACATCCAACGTGTTTACACTAAAGATGTGTCTTTCGAAACGCCTAACAGCCCAGCGGTATTCCAAAAAGAATGGAACCCAGAAGTTAAGTTAGATTTAGACACGCGCAGCGCTAAATTAGCTGATGATGTGTATGAAGTTGTCCTGTCTTTAACTGTGACTGCACAAAATGGTGGCGACACCGCTTTCCTATGTGAAGTACAACAAGCCGGTATCTTCTCTATCACTGGTCTGACTGAGCCACAATTGGCCCATTCATTAGGTGCATACTGCCCTAACATCCTATTCCCATATGCTCGCGAAACCGTGGGCAGCTTAGTCGGTCGTGGTACTTTCCCACAACTGAACTTAGCACCTGTTAACTTCGACGCGCTGTTTGCCCAATACGTGCAACAACGTCAAGCTGCTGCGACTGCACCAGCTGCCGAAGAAGCTAACGCTTAATTACATGAAAAACTCTGCCGATATCACGGTATTAGGGGCGGGCTCTTATGGCTCCGCCCTTGCCATTTCTTTAGCCAGCAACGGTCATAAGACCTTGTTATGGGGACACGATCCTGTCCACATGCAAACGCTCGCTCAAGACAAGTGCAACCAAGCTTTTTTGCCTGGTATTGCGTTTCCTGATTGTTTACAGATCGAAGCCGATTTAGCCAAAGCCTTAGCCGCCAGCAACAATGTGTTAGTGGTCGTACCAAGCCATGTGTTTGGTACTGTGCTTGAGCAAGCTAAACCGTTACTCCGTAGCGATGCGCGCATCGTATGGGCAACGAAAGGGCTCGAGCCTGAAACCGGACGTTTGCTGCAAGATGTGGCCCGTGATGTGTTAGGTGAGCAATATCCGCTGGCGGTGTTATCTGGGCCGACCTTTGCGAAAGAATTAGCCATGGGTTTACCTACGGCCATTTCGGTTGCGGGCACTTGTCCTAAATTCACTAACGATCTCGTCGAGCTGTTACACAGCCCTAAACGTTTGCGGGTTTACGCCAACGACGACTTTACCGGACTGCAACTTGGCGGCGCGGTAAAGAACGTGATCGCGATTGGCGCGGGCATGTCCGACGGTATCGGCTTTGGTGCCAATGCCAGAACAGCCTTGATTACCCGTGGTTTAGTCGAATTGACGCGTTTAGGTGAAGCCTTAGGTGCCAATGCGGCCACTTTTATGGGCATGGCGGGGTTAGGCGACTTAGTGTTGACCTGTACCGACAACCAATCCCGTAACCGTCGTTTCGGTTTAGCCTTAGGTAAAGGCTGTGATGTGATGACAGCACAGGCTGAAATCGGCCAAGTGGTTGAAGGTTATCGCAATACCAAAGAAGTGTTTACGCTTGCGAAACGCCTCGGGGTTGAAATGCCAATCACTGAGCAGATTTACCAAGTCTTGTATCAAGGCAAAGCGCCGGTCGATGCTGCGAAAGAATTGCTCAGCAGAGAAAAGAAATCAGAAACGCCTACGCAATAAACCGCGAGCCGTGATGATGCTGTAATGCCGAATAAAGGAAAGGGTGCTAAAATAGCGCCCTTTTTTGTGTCCGGACTTCTGGTGTGCAAGATGTATCCCCGGTCATCAGGGCCCTTGATGTTCCCGACATCAGACGGGCATTTCCTCCATCCCTGGAGGTCAGATGGTGAAAGAGGGGATTTGTGCCTAACGTTTGAGCTTATCTTTGCTCCGTTTAGCTGTTGCATGACTTGCTTGCTAAAGGTTCGCGAGTCATCAAATTGCCCGTTGGCAGACAATACCAATCAATTTATCTGTGTGGAGTAATAGCGTGAAACATCATGATGTCATTATTATCGGAGCCGGCGCCGCGGGATTAATGTGTGCAGCGACCGCGGGTTACCGAGGCCGTGATGTACTCGTACTCGACAATGCCAAGCAAGCTGGGCGTAAAATCCTCATCAGCGGCGGCGGGCGTTGTAACTTCACCAACCTTAAAGTCGAGCCCGCTAACTTCCTCTGTGGTAATCCTCACTTTGTTAAATCGGCACTCGCGCGTTATCCGTCGCAGCAGTTTATTGAAATGATCGAGCGTCACGGCATTGAATACCACGAACGTGATCACGGCCAACTGTTTTGCAATGACTCGGCCAAAGAGATAGTCACTATGCTATTGACCGAGTGTGAATGGGCGGGCGTGACGATTAAGCTGCGCACCGATATTCTGGCCGTTAAAAAGACCGAGGCAGGGCGCTTTGAGCTCAACACCTCTAACGGCGAACTGAGCTGCGACTCACTGGTTATCGCCACGGGTGGCTTATCCATGCCTAAACTCGGCGCCACGCCTTACGGCTATCAACTGGCCGAGCAGTTTGGCCTAAAAGTATTGCCAACTCACGCTGGTCTGGTGCCTTTTACATGGCACAGTGAAGATAAAATTCGTTTCGAGCCTCTGTCAGGCATTGCCGTACCGAGCCGCATTACCGCCAAAGATGGCACTGCATTTAGCGAAGCGCTGCTATTCACGCACCGCGGCTTATCTGGCCCCGCAATTTTGCAGATTTCCAACTATTGGAAAGCGGGCGAAACCATAGAAATCGATCTCTTGCCGAATATGGATTTGGCGCAATTGCTTGAGCAGCAGCTCACTGCGCATCCAAAACAAAGCCTGCGCAATACACTTAGCCAATGGTTACCTAAACGGCTGGTGGAAGTACTATTCGATGAAGCCCTGTTGAATAAAGCCTTAAATCAGCTAGTGCATGCTGAGCGCGCAACACTTGTGGATGATCTCCACCGCTGGACAGTATTGATGAATGGCACCGAAGGCTACCGTACCGCCGAAGTGACGTTAGGCGGCGTTGATAGTAATGAGTTGTCATCCAAAACTATGGAAGCCAGCAAAGTCGCAGGACTCTACTTTATCGGTGAAGTCATGGACGTAAGTGGTTGGTTAGGCGGGTTTAATTTTCAATGGGCCTGGGCATCCGGCGTGGCTGCAGGACAAGCGGTTTAGTCTCTAACTTGCAAGAGTAATGAGTTTAAAATCCTGACTGTTTGAACTCATCAAAGCCAATCTTCTAGCTAAATCAGTAAGGCGGCTGAATCGTATATTGCGTTATATGCATTGCCACTGCTTCCCCAGTGACACGCCGCCCTTTTATTTCACATGAAGTAGCCCTATAGGCTCGACAGCGGCATCTGCTGTATATGGCTCTTGATTACAAGAATCGAATGTTGCGATCACATAGATGTAAATGAGCATCCATGCCACCAACGATCACTGTTGCAACGGTGGCAATCTTAACGACCACTGAACTGTTCATCTGGCTAAAAGATATTGCCCCAAAACTAGATAAGTTTGTCGTCAGGTGTACAGGATGAATTGTCATTGTTTCCACTGTGACACGCCATAAACTCATCCCTGAGGGCTCGACGGCGGCATCCATGCCGCCAACGGTCACTTCCGTAATAATGCCAATCCTAACTAACCCTCTCGCTGCCCGTTCTGCTAAAAGGCTATTGCCCCAAAGTGTGTTTCGTAGTTTGAATGCTTTAATCAAAATCAAAGTCGTGGGGCTTCACCCCACACCCGACCAAGGAGGACTGCTCGTCCTATCCTCCTTGGATGCTCCAAGACGCCCCCAACGGAGTTGAAAGCCCCTTGTGCTCATTGCTAAATTTGCTATCGCTTCCGAAGGATGCGTCCCTGCACCTGCGAAAGCTAGTCGGTCATCCATGACCGAACTCACGCAATTTGTCTATTCGCCCTGCGGCAACTCCGAGGGTAGGTGTATTCCTTGGAGTTTTGAGTCGTTAGATAGCGATTGATCAGCAAAAAATAAGCGCGAAAAATGAGAAAGCTAAAATGATATCAAGTGATTATCCATCAAACTGTATAAAAAACCGCTACCGCAAAAAAGCAAGTTCCTATAGCATCATTTATACCAATTGACATGGATGTGGCAGCTGCCAAGTCCAACAAGCGATTTATGCCCTGCAAACAGCGCAGCGCATAAATACTAAGAAGTTATGAGCCTAAGAGGCATTGAGAGACCATGGGATACTACATAATTACAGCAGCTTCTTGTTTTGTTATTGGCTTCTATGCTGCTTACCGTTTTGTCCTATTTATCGAAAAGTCTAAATATGAAAGCGAGGTGACAAGGCTTTCACAGTTGGAAAAAGATGCTGAATTTAATTTTTTTCCTGGAATAATGTACGACAGAATTTCAAAAGGTCGTTCTAAGCGGTATCCATATTTATCTGCTATCGATAAATTGTATATTTCAAATGTAGATAACCATCTTGAAATATATGGAGCATATACCCGCACAGGAAAAATTGAATTAGACCCCAATCCATTGTATTTGCCACTTGAAGATATTGATGCAGGTGAATTGGCTAAAATGGGTTCATATCTGGTTGATTTTGCACATAGCATTGACCCTGATTTGGTCGGTAAATTGGACGAAGATACGGAATATGAGTCTGAAAGTTCAAGTGCCCCAGATTTAACTGAGGAGCAGAAAAATATAGAAGTACAATTGGTTCAGAAAGTAACAATCATTTGCAAGTCTCTAGAATGCTTAACGGATGATATTGATGATGAGTACAATAAAAATAGAATTGTTGAGCGCGTAGAAAGAGCCAAAGAATATTTGAAGGAAATAACAGATGAGTTCTACGCCGGAGCTGCGACTCATCAAATAGTAAATATTCTTTATAAGGCAAGAATGATCAATGAAGCTCAGGAGCTTTTTGATAATGTATCTGACGATTTTTTACGTGAGAAAATAATGGAAGATAACCCAAATCTAAAAAGCTCATAACAAGTTGCTGCACTCGGAAAAATTACTCGCTCCGTTCCTAATTTTCCGGCGTGCGCGACGTTCACCCATAGATATTTTAATCCGAAACAAGCGCGTTAGAGTTAAGGCTTTAACTCGGAAATGTCTAAAAGCGTGCTAGGTATCTCCTTCATACAGACAGGTTACACTAGTGCCAAAAAGGTGAACCATGGTGATTAGCGAGACGACCGTCCGCCCCATGGACGGGGCGGTCGAGCATCCACGGATGGACTAGCTGCGTGTCGTCGAGCAAATACCATGGCTCGCCTATAAGTCAGCGCCTCCATAGCCAACTCAATTACCTCGCTTGCTCAACATAATTCCTATTTGATGATCAGTAAATTTGGTGTGTAACCCACCCACCAATCAATCCTTACCCAATCGCTAATTTGGTTTCTGCGTAGCGCAGTTTCTTGGTCCTTGGGCTGGCGAGGAAGTAGGCGAGTACGAGTGGGCCGAGGCGACCCATGAACATTATAAAAATGATGATGGCTTGGCCTAGAGTAGTTAAGTTGCCTGTCAAACCGCGGGACAAACCAACTGTGCCCAGTGCCGATACGGCCTCAAAGACGATATCAATTAACGGTGCGTTTTCACTTAATACCAGTGCGAAGATGGCTAGCCAAGTGACGCCAATGGAGATCATGGTTAGCGCCAAGGCTTTACTGACGGTATCTTTGGGGATCTCGCGCTTAAACACATAAATGGCTTCATCGCGGCGTAAGTAGCCATAAGTAGCCAAAATCAGCACCATAAAGGTGACCACCTTAATACCACTGGCGGTGCTTAATGAGCCGCCGCCAATAAACATCAATACCAGCATGAGTAGCGTTGTACCATCTTCGAGTTGGTCAATTGCTAGCGTATTAAAGCCTGCGGTGCGCGGTGTCACGGCTTGAAACCATGAGGCTAACCATTTCCCGAGTTCGCTTAAGGGCGCCAAGGTATTGGGGTTGTTGTACTCAATAAAGTAAATCACAATTACGGCGACGGCGTTGATAATTATAGTGCCAGTGATCATCATGCGGCTGTAAACGCTGAGTTTTGACCAACGTTTGTTCCTACGAAGATCTATCCACACCGAAAATCCGAGGCCACCTATGATGAGCAGGCCCGTGATGGTGAGATTAATGACAGGATCGGCAACATAGGGCATTAGGCTGTCGGCACTGAGGGCAAAACCTGCGTTGTTAAAGGCGCTGATGGTGTAGAAAAAACCGTGGAATAAGCTGGTTTGCCAACCAAGTTCCTGACTCCAGTACACGGAAAGAATGGCCATGCCTACGGCTTCAACCAGTAAGGAAAACACTAACACTGATTTTGCCGTTGACACTAGAGTCGAAGTATCTGTTTGATTAAAAGCCTCTTTTGCGACTGTTTGGTGCAAAAAACCAATTCTGCCGCCAATGGCAATCAAGGTGACAATGGCGAAGGTCATCAGCCCAAGTCCACCGCATTGAATTAACAGCGCTATGACGATTTGCCCAAAGGGCGTAAAAACAGTGCCAGTATCGACAACGACAAGTCCTGTCACTGTTACCGCCGAGGTGGCCGTGAACAGACTTTGTAGCCACGTAATAGACGATTCGGTTGCTATGGGCAGTTTGAGTAAGCAAGTGCCTAAGATGATCAACAATGCAAAGCTCACGCTTAGGATAAAGGGCGGTGCGCCTAACAGCTTTTTACTCGATTTGGGTTTATGCTCAATCGCCATGATGGAGGGATGCCATTGAACCAAGTTACACCAACCTTGGCGCTAGGTATTTGAGCTCAGTACGGCTACCGCAGAGCAGTAAGGCATCATTCGTTTGCAGGATAAATTGACTATCAATTTTGCTGAAAACCGTCAGATCCCGCTTAACCATAATGGCGGCGACTTTGCCTTTAGGATTGCGTATCACATTGCTTTTTGCATCATCTTTAACATCATCCTGTGCAGCGCCGAGGAGTTGGCTGACAGTGGTTTGATCAAGGTGAGGCTTGATATGGATTTCGACCACATAGAGACCATCACCAATCGGCAGGAAATTGTTCACCATAGGATAGTTGAGTGACTGGGCAACACGTATGCCCATTTCTTCCTCTGGATGTATGATGCGGGCGACGCCGAGTTTAGAGACGATAGTGTGATGGGCTTTAGTGCTGGCCTTGACCCAAATGACTTCTACTCCCAGATTTTTCAGTGCCAAGGTGCACAGCAAACTTGATTGCATATCTTCGCCAATTGCGACCAGTACGGCTTCACTGTTTGCGAGGTCTAGCTCACGTAGTGCGGCTTCGTCGGAACAATCACAAATAACCGCTTCGGTTAAGTCTTCTACGTATTTTTCCACCATTTTAGGGTCACTATCCACGCCAGTGACCGTGTGGCCTAAGTGGATCAATTCTAGGCTAGCGGCGACACCAAATCGCCCTAAGCCAATAACGGTAAAATGTGCCATTAAAATATCCTTTTCTATTTTATAACAAATGCTTATCTATTGTTTGTTAAGCGATAACCTAGGCCCGCTTCCGTCTTAATGAGCTGCTGCTCGCTGCTGTCATTGAGTTTTTTACGTAACTGACTGACTAAGATCCGCAGATAATGACTGTCTTCTTGATGGGTTTTACCCCAAATATCCCGCAGTAATTCAGTTTGTTTAACGAGCTGACCAGGGTGAGACATTAAGGTCTCCATCAGGGCAAACTCCTTTTTGGTTAAGGCGATTTCTTGTTGATCGAGCCAAAGCTGGTGGGTACTTTTTTGCAACTTAAGTGCGCCAAACTGCAGTAAATCATTTAATGGCGGTTCATCGACTAAGTCGCGGACTAAAACCTTGATGCGAGCGATTAACTCCCTGATCCCAAATGGCTTGCTGAGATAGTCATTGGCGCCAGCTTCCAAAAGACGAATTTTTTCTTCCTCTTGATCGCGGGCGGTTAAGATAAGCACCGGCACTTTGTCACTCTGACGTAGGGTTTGCAGCAAGCTGATGCCATCACCATCGGGTAGACCAAGATCGAGCACTAACACGTGTGGCTGCTGCGCATGATATTGCGCTAGGGCTGACGCAATCGAGGCGGCGCCATGATATTCGAATCCTTCCGCTTCTAACGATATCCGCATAAAAGTGTGGATTTGCGCTTCGTCATCGACGACCAGCACCTTATAAGCCATTTATTCCTCTCCCTTTTTTATCGGCAATGCGATACGAATAAGGCTGCCATGAGCGACAGGTTCGGCGCTGATCTGGCCACCATGGGCGGTAATTATGCCCTTAGCAACAGCAAGCCCAAGGCCCGAGCCGCTATCGGTTGAGGGATGCTGGCGATAAAAGAGTTCAAAAATTGCCTGCGCTTGAGCGGGTTCTATGCCAAGACCCTCATCTTGGATATCTAACAATAATGCATCGCCCTGCTGATACGCCTTTACTATGACTTGCTTATCAGAAGGCGAATAGCGCAGCGCATTATCCAATACATTAAAAATAGCTTGCTCAATCAATGAACTGCAGATCATCAGTGACGGTAGATCGGCGTCACTCTTGATGATAATACGCGGCTGCGTGGCTGGAAAACGGGCAATAGCTTGGTGCAATACATTCACTATTGCGTCTTCACTCAAGCTAAATTTGAGTGCGCCGTGTTGTAACTTAGTGGCTTGCAGCAGGTTTTCGATATATTGGTGCAGGCGATGGCTTTCGGCCGCCGCGCTATCAATCAGCTCATCCTTTTGGTCTGGGCTGAGCTTAGGCATGTATTCTTTTAAGGTGGTGAGCGTGCCAATAATAGTGGCGAGTGGGGTGCGTAAATCGTGGGAAACCGACAGCAAAATACTGTTGCGTAACTGAGCTTGTTCGAGAGCATCTTGCTGACGTCGATAGTGTTCGGCTAATTTGCTGGTAGTGAGGGCGACAAGCAGAAACACACTGAGATTGAGAATGTCCTCAAGATTAAACATCTGGAGTGAATAACGTGGTGTGGTAAATAGAAAATTAAAGCTGGTCGCCTCAAACACTGCTGCAAAATAGGCCAAGTTTGCGTTGCATTGTAGGGCTACGGCCACTACGGCCAATTGTAAAATCAGCAGTACGGCGATAGTCGAGTTTGAAAAGTGATCGATAAAGGCGCTGCTGAAAATGGCCGTCACTAGCACTATGAAGGTAAATAAAGTCGGGTGCGAACGCCAGTATTGTGTCATGGAAGCCGCTATGGATGAAGTCATGAATAGAAAGACGCATATAAAGAAAGTGCCTGTACTTTAGCAAAGGCATTTTAAGATAGCGCGTAAAAATGTCGTAAAATTTGTAACCTTGTGAGTGGCTTAGCTTGCACTCAGCTTAGACAAATCGAGCTTGTTCACATCACACTTTGGGTAAATGATAAGGCTTACCGCATACACTCATGTTGTAAGCCTTAACCCTGGCACAGGCCATTACGTATGATGTCAAAGCGCTTATCCAACCCCTAACCCTGAGTCATTGACCCGCCCGTCATTGAGCTAAGCATCACCAAGGTATTGGTGGGGGCACTAAGCGTTTGCCACTATAGCCAGTAACGGCGGCGAAGCGGGGATCTTCGGCTTCCCAATCTGCCTGTGCTTTGACTATTTCATCTTTGCTATGGCCAACAAAGTTCCACCAAATGCTGACAGGATCAGCCAATGGCGCGCCGCCAATCAGCAGTATGCGACAACCCGCCTCGAGTTTTATGGTGATGGTTTCGCGTAGCATGCCAAGGTAGGCGAGGTGGTTATTATCAAAACTGTCATCCTCGATTTGGAAGCGGCCTTCCAGTGGCATGAGGGCATATTCGAAACTAGGGTCGAGATTCAGAGTGAGTTCAGCGTCATGGGCGGCAAACAGATCTATGGCAACGATAGGTGAGAAGTGTAATGTGGGCGCCTGTTTATGATGCCAACTGCCAATCAGTAGGGTGAATTCGACGCCTGACTCGTGCCAAGTCGGTAGCTCTGGGTAGTGATCGAATCTCGGAGTGGTATCTTTGTGCTCTAGTGGTAAGGCAATCCATAGTTGGGCTGCGTGCATAGTGTGATGACCCGCTATCGACTCTTCGGTGTGGGCTATGCCGTGTCCGGCTGTCATCAGGTTAACTTGTTTTGGGCGGATCACTTGAGCACTGCCGAGGCTGTCCCTGTGCATGATTTCGCCTTCGAGCATCCAAGTAAAGGTTTGCAATCCAATGTGTGGATGTTGGCCGACGTTTAACTGCGGGCCGTCGGTGATTGGGCCAATGTGGTCGAGAAAGCACCAAGGGCCGATAAGACGGCGCTCTTTTTGTGGAATAGCCCGTGCGACAGGTATGCCGCCGACATCACTGATTTTTGGGGCAATCCGTTGAGCTTGAATGCGGCCATTTTCAATAGGACATTCCTTAGGGCCACCATAAAACTGTGCTTGTAGTTCACTCATGTTCGCTCCTTATTCCATTACTAGGGCATGCTCAGTTCAGCTTGGCTCGGTTCAGCGCAGCTAAGTGTGAACCTAGAATCTCGCATGGGGGCAGATCTCATCTTGCATTCGAGCCGAAGGTTTTAGCTTCGGGTATTCCGGTCGATTTTGCAAATTGTGGCAGTGACCTGATAGAGGGCAACTGCACTTTTTAGTGGTTAACTTAACGTGTTTTAGGATCTTCAAATTGCCCTTCGATACACTTTGATAGCCTAATTCAAGTACGAATGTGTGACTGAGCCCGCGTGAATGGGACTTTTATCTGTCCTTTACTTTAGCAAGCCTGTATTTATGTGGGCATTAGCGTTTGATGTTTTACTCGAGCCTAAATACGAGTGTTTGACAAGTTTGGGGCTCGGTGATTTTTATCATCCATGTCTTACGTTGGATCTGCAAAATCGAGTCTATCTTTTATGGGAGCTTGTGTTGGCGGCAAAGCCTGTCTTCACCCTAATCCATTCAGCGTACAGGCTTAACACTCATAAATATATCATTGGTAAATATAACGTTGGGCTGTGATTCAGCGTGATAGATCAAGGAGAAAGCGTGCTCGAAAATCAAATGATGTTATTGGCGGTATTTGAACGGGCGGCCTTGATGCTGATGACCTTGTTCTTTTTAACTCGCACTCGACCGTTTCAGCGTTTATTCCAAAAGCGTAATCATACCCCCGCAGAGTTGGTTTCTGTGGCGGCGATATTTTGCTTATTTGCAGTGTTTAGTACTTATACCGGCATTGAGGTTGAAGGCGCGTTGGTTAACGTGCGGATTATCGCAATCATTTCTGGCGGGATTCTATTTGGCCCTTGGGTTGGTATTCCTGCGGGCGTGCTGTCGGGACTGCATAGATATCTTATTGATATGGATGGCGATACCTCTATTCCGTGTTTAATCGCTAGCATTATTGCCGGCCTTATGGCGACGTGGATTTATTACAAATGTCCCAAATCTAAGTTGTGGATTTATGGCATTGCGGCGGGCATGTTGTGCGAAACGCTGACCATGTTGTTGATTTGGTTGCTGACAGAGCCACACGAGGTGGGCGTTGAGATTGTGAGTCATATTGCCTATCCCATGATTGCGGGCACTGTGTGTATCGGACTGATTATCAAGCTAGTGCAGGATCTCGACGATGAGAAAGAGTTGATTGCTGCTAAGCAGGCTAAGCTCGCGCTGGATATTGCTAATAAAACCTTACCCTTTTTTCGCAAGATTGATCGCCATGCCTTAGAGCAAGTGTGCGCTGTGATCCGCAATGAAATCCATGCCGATGCTGTGGCGATTACCGATACTCGCGATGTATTAGCCTATATGGGCGTTGGTAAAGATTACTACGAGGTCGATGGTCATCAAGCGATTAGCGAAATGACTCAAAGGGCGATAGAGCAAGATCAAAACATTATTAACAATGACTTACGCCAATATCATTTATCGGATTTTCATTCGGTCATCATAATCCCGCTGCGCGAAAACGGCACTGTGAGTGGCACGCTGAAGATTTACTATCGCAATACCTATCGTATCACTAGCTCGTTGCGGGAGATGGCTGTGGGTTTGTCGCAGCTGATTTCGACCCAGATGGAAGTGTCGCGTATCGAGCAACTGCAAGAGATGACCCGCAAGGCGGAGTTTACGGCGTTGCAGAGCAAGATTAATCCACATTTTTTATTTAATGCCCTCAATGCGATTTCTTCTTTGATCCGTATTCGGCCACAGCAGGCGCGACAGTTGATTGCTAATCTGGCCGATTATCTGCGCTATAACTTGGCTAAAGGCGATGAGCTGATTGATATCCAAGAAGAAGTGAAACAAGTCCGTGATTATGTGGCGATTGAGCAGGCGCGCTTTGGCGACAAGCTTGAAGTGATCTTCGATGTCGACGATGTGCATTTTTGTGTACCTTGCCTCTTGTTACAGCCGCTGGTGGAAAACGCGATTTTGCACGGCATTCAGCCGCGCAGTGCACCGGGTAGAGTGACGATAGAAGTGAAAAAACTCGATGCAGGCATTCGCGTCGCCGTACGCGATACTGGCTATGGGATCCGCCAAGAGGTGATTGATGGCGTAGCTGCTGGCCGTGTAGAAAGTAGCAGTATTGGGCTGATGAATGTGCACCAGAGAGTGAAGTTATTGTACGGCGAAGGTTTGCAGCTTAAACGGCTCGAACCGGGGACTGAAGTCAGTTTTTACTTACCGGAAAATGAGGCGCAAGTATGTTAAAAGCCATCATAGTTGAAGATGAATATCTTGCCCGTGAGGAGCTAGAGTATTTAGTGAAGAGCCACAGTGAGATAGACATAGTGGCTAGCTTCGAGGATGGCTTAGAGGCCTTTAAATATTTGCAGGATCACGAGGTCGATGTGGTGTTTTTGGATATCCAAATACCGTCCATTGATGGCCTCTTGTTGGCGAAGAATCTGCATAAATCGACCCATCCACCCCATGTGGTGTTTGTTACTGCCTATAAAGAATTTGCAGTGGAAGCATTTGAGCTCGAAGCCTTCGATTATATTCTCAAGCCCTACAATGAACCGCGGATCATCAGCTTATTGCAGAAGATTGAACAGGTGGGGCGGCAAGCACCAAAGCCACAACATGAGGCCGCGAGTAACACCAGTCGAACCGTGAATTTAGTCAAAGGTGAGCGGATTATCGTTACGCCCTGCGAGCAAATTTATTATGCCGAGGCCGATGAAAAACTCACCTATGTGTACACCCGTACCGACCGTTATGTGATGCAGATGACCATCAGTGAGTTTGTGAGTCGTTTGCCTGCTGAAGGCTTTTTCCGCTGTCACCGTTCCTATTGCGTCAATATCAACAAGATCCGCGAAATTGTGCCTTGGTTCAATAGTACTTACCTGATTAGGTTGCATGATTTGTCATTCGAGGTGCCCGTTAGCCGTAGTAATATTAAGGCTTTTCGACAGCTGATGAGGCTGTAATTGTCATTCATTCCTGCAGATCTGTATTTCATGCCTTAATTGATCGGCGCGAATCGCATCTCTCTTATAGTGGACTCAATTCCTGATCCCCTAAAGCGAGATGCATCATGACTAAAGAGATGAACCGTACTCGGTACCTGACCTTAGTTGGTACTATTATCACCCAGTTTGCACTCGGCTCAGTTTACACTTGGAGCCTGTTCAATGCGCAGTTGGCCGTTAAGCTCGACGAACCCGTCAGCCAAGTGGCGTTTGTGTTTGGTTTGCTGAGTTTGTCTTTGGCCGTGGCATCTTCCATGGCGGGCAAATTACAGGAACGTTTTGGCGTACGTAATGTCACCTTAGGCGCAGGCCTGTTACTCGGCGTTGGATTCTTACTCACTGCTCAAGCCAGTAACTTGATGATGCTTTACCTGTGCGCAGGGATTTTAGTGGGCTTTGCCGATGGCACTGGCTACTTGATGACTTTATCTAACTGCGTGAAGTGGTTCCCCGAACGCAAAGGGCTGATTTCGGCGTTAGCGATTGGCGCTTATGGTTTAGGTAGCCTCGGATTTAAGTACATCAACGTGCTGTTACTCGAAAATACTGGCCTTGAAACCACCTTCCAACTGTGGGGCCTGATCGCAATGGCGCTGGTGTTATGTGGCGGCATGTTGATGAAAGATGCCCCTGCACAATCAGCCGCAAGTCAGCTGGCCGAAAGCCGCGATTTCACCCTCGCAGAAGCCATGCGTAAACCACAATACTGGATGCTGGCGCTGATGTTCCTGTCGGCCTGTATGAGTGGTTTGTATGTGATTGGTGTAGCGAAAGATATCGGCGAGAAGATGGTCGACTTGCCTGTACTGGTCGCCGCCAATGCTGTTGCTGTGATTGCTATGGCGAACCTCAGTGGTCGTTTAGTGCTGGGTATACTGTCGGACAAAATCCCCCGCATTCGGGTTATTTCGCTGGCGCAGATCATCACCTTAGTCGGTATGGTGTTACTGTTGTTCATTCCTTTGAATGCTAACCTGTTCTTCGTTGCGGTCGCCTGCGTTGCCTTTAGTTTTGGTGGCACTATTACTGTCTATCCATCACTGGTGAGCGACTTCTTCGGTCTGAATAACCTGACTAAAAACTATGGGGTTATCTACTTAGGTTTCGGTATTGGCAGTATTATCGGTTCGATTGTCGCCTCGTTATTTGGTGGCTTTATTGCAACCTTCAACGTGATTTTAGTGCTACTGGTGGTGGCGTTAGTCATGTCATTAACCATTCGTATGCCAGAGCCCAAAACCCCTGCGTCAGCTAAGAAAGCGACTAAGAGTACGCCTCGCTTAGTGAATATGACGGCTGAATCGGCGTAAGCACAAACACTTAGCCCGCCTTAGCCAAAAGCTAAAACAAAAATCCGCAGCCAAATGGCTGCGGATTTTTTGCTTTTTTATCACCTCAACAACAGGTAACTTGATAGCCATAAAGCGTTATTCAGGATGTGTTGATGTTAACGGACCCTCTTTTTTGGTTGGTGGCGATACCCGCAGTCTTGATTACGGGGATTTCTAAATCCGGTTTTGCGGGTGGCGTGGGCGGGTTAACTGTCCCGCTATTGGCGCTGGCCATTAGCCCTACCACAGCGGCGGCGCTTATGTTGCCGCTGCTGATTTATATGGATTTTTTAAGCGTACGTTCTTGGTGGGGGCAACATAATCCGTGTCATTTATGGATATTATTGCCCGCGGCGATTGTGGGCATAGTCATAGCCTATTGGTTGTTCGATCGATTAAACGAAGATTACTTACGGGCGATTCTAGGCTGTGTGTCCCTCGGTTTTGGTTTGTATGGTTTGATCCTTGGGGATAAAACTCAAGCATCACCTTCACCTCTAGTAGGGCGCTTGTGTGGCTTAGCAGCAGGATTTACTAGCTTTGTTGCCCATGCGGGCGGGCCGCCACTCAACGCTTATTTGTTGCCATTGCGTTTAGCTAAGACGGAGTTTTTAGCCACTGCCGTGGTGTTTTTTGCGGTGGTGAATCTGGTTAAACTTGTTCCTTACAGTTTGCTTGGGCAGATCAACCAAGAGAATATTATCGTTTCTCTGTTATTGGTGCCGCTAGCATGGTTAGGGGTAAAGTTAGGTTTGTTCATTCAAGATAAAATTGACGATAGGTTATTTAAACGCATCATCTTGATTTTAATGGTGCTGGTGGGTGTGCGTTTATTGTGGACGGCGTTATAGTTTTAAGCTTTAGGTTATATTAGTCTGCTAGAGTGCGCGGGTGTTGGGGCGTTTTGATCCCCAGCCGCCCTGAATTTACCTGATAAAAACTCAAAATTACGTTACTGTGAAATCTGCCTGCAATGAGTTTGAAGCTATGAAACGATTACTGATAGTTATCTTAGCCTTAGGCCTTGGCGCTTGTGCTAGCGCGCCAGAACCTAAGCCTGTGGTAAAGCAAGTTGAACCCGCCACGGTTTGGAATGATAGCAATATCTCCGAACTGCATTCTGAGTGGCGCGGTGTGCCCTATCGTTTAGGCGGTGGCACTAAGCGGGGCATAGATTGCTCGGCCTTTGTGTCGGTCGCCTATCAGAAGATGTTGGGTATGACGCTGCCGCGCACAGTCGAAGAGCAACAAGCCTTAGGTAAACCTGTGCCGAGAAATCAACTGCGCAAGGGTGACTTGGTATTTTTCAAGACGGGCTGGAGCACACACCATGTCGGCATTTATGTAGGAGGCGATAATTTTCTCCACGTTTCCACTAGCCAAGGGGTGAAGATTTCGAGCCTGCATAACAGTTATTGGGCGTCTAAGTATTGGAATGCACGGCGAATTTAACATATCTTCTTTATGCACTTGGGCTTATGAGTTAGCGGAGACAATATGTCCTTAGAGCCTGCGTTATCCCAGAGTGACCCTTTACCTACTTCTGTTTTCCTCGCCATTTTCTCCGCCGTATTCTTGCCCATGTTTTTGGCCGCGGTTGATCAAACCTTACTCGCGACGGCGACGCCAGCCATAGTTGAAGATCTTGGCGGTCTGCGCCAAGCCTCGTGGATCACTATCGGCTATATGCTGGCGATGGCTGCTTCTGTGCCGATTTATGGCTGGTTAGGAGATAACTTCGGTCGCGCGAAAATCCTGATGATCGCCTTAGTGATTTTTGCACTGGGCTCTATCGTTTCGGCGAGTGCAGGCACTATGGACCACATGATCGCCGGACGTATCTTGCAGGGCATGGGCGGTGGCGGCTTGATGAGTTTGTCTCAATCCTTGATTGGTGAGTTAGTGCCCATTCGGCAGCGGGCGCGTTTCCAAGGCTATTTTGCCGCTATGTTTACCCTAGCGAGTGTTGGCGGCCCTGTGATTGGCGGTATTGTGGTGCATGCCTATTCGTGGCATTGGCTGTTTTGGGCGAATATTCCACTGGCTATGCTGGCCGTATGGCGGCTCAATGGCTTACATAAGCGCAGCGTTAAACCCGTTCGCCAAGGCAAGTTTGATTTAGTGGGCGTGGTCTTGTTTCCGGCTATTATCACCGCGCTGTTGTATTGGTTATCTATGGCGGGGCAAGAGTTTGCTTGGCTTTCTGTGACCAGCTTAGGCTTTGCCGTTTTTGTGGTGTTCGGCATTTTAGGCTTGTTATTGTGGGAGCGGCGATTGGCGAGTCCGTTTCTGCCGTTAGATTTACTGGCGAAGAAGGCCGTGTATATGCCACTGCTAACGGCGGCGCTGTTTGCGGCCTGTTTGTTTGCGATGATCTTCTTCCTGCCGATTTATCTGCAGGTGGGCTTACATACTAATCCCGCTAAAACTGGTTTACTGCTCTTGCCTATGACCTTCGGTATCGTCACTGGCTCGACGATAGCAGGCCGACTGTTAAGCAAAGATGTGGCGCCTAAGTGGTTACCGACCTTTGGCATGAGCTTAGCTTTTATCGGCTTGTTATTGATTAGTTTTGTTCCGCCCAATGCCAATGTGATCGGCGGCTTAGGTGTATTGGTCGGAATAGGGCTAGGGACTGTGATGCCGAGTGTGCAGCTCGTGGTGCAGAGCGTGTCGGGCAAGGCGCGACTCAGCCAGATCACGGCTATGGTGTCGCTATGTCGTTCTATGGGCGCCGCTATCGGCACTGCGTTATTTAGTGTGCTGCTTTATAGTCTGCTGCCACTCAAGGGTTCAGAGCTTGGCATCGCCACCATTAAAACTCTGCCGACAGAGGTGGTGCATCACGCCTTCCAATATGGATTTATGGCCGCTGCGGGTGTGGCATTGTGCGCCGCGATAGTCGGTTTTTTATCCCCTGCGACGGCATTAAAAGATCATGATAGCGAAACTGCGCAGTAAGCCTAGATTTGCAGGTGCACGACCCATTTAAGCCGTGTACTATTTGCGCTGAGCCGTATTTTTGTGGCCTTATTCGATTCCAGGACATAAGCATGACAATAACAAAACACTGGACCCTAAAGAGCATAGCCAACGAGTTGGGTGTCTCTAATGCCACTGTGTCTAACGCGTTTAATCGCCCCGATCAATTATCGGAAAAACGTCGTAATGAAATTTTAGCGGCTTGCACTAAGTTGGGTTATTTCGGACCAAATAAAGCGGCTCAATCCTTACGTAAGGGCAAGTTCGATACTGTCGCCTTGGTATTGTCGGACAGCGTGGAATACATGGTGTCCGATCCCGTCGCCAGTAAATTTATGAAGGGCGTGGCCTCTGTCTTGGAGCAAGAAAAGCTCAATTTGCTGCTGTTTTCGGGCAGCTCAGACAGTGTGAATGCGGTGGCTGACTTTGTGGATGGTTTTATCTGTTATGGTCGCCCGCGCAATGCCCTGTTAGCCGAGCAGTTAAAGCAGGTAAAGAAAAAGGTCGTCACCGTCGATTTTGATATCCACCGCAATGCATCAGTGAGCATAGACAATAAGTTAGCCGCCTATGAAGTGGCAAAACTGGCATTGCAATCGCCCGCAGACAATGTCGCCATTTTAGGGTTACGTTTGCTCGATACCCACTTAACGTGCCGCGTGTATGATTTAAATTTGTTAGAAATCGATACCTCTGTTGCCCATCAAAGATTACAGGGTTACTTGCAAGCGATTGAAGAAGTGGGCGTTGTTCTGGGGCCGGACCGCATTTGGAATATCCCCGAGAGCAATGCCGACTATGCGGCGATAGCGGCAAAAGAAGCGCTGAACTCGACTCCGCGGCCGAATGTATTTTTATGTATGAGTGACTTAATCGCCTTGAGTGTGCTCGGTGAGGCGCAGGCCATGGGGCTGAGTGTTCCCGAAGATGTGCGAGTCGTGGGCTTTGATGGCATAGATGAAGGCACACGTTCAAATCCGCCGTTAACGACCGTCTATCAATACTCTGAGCAGAAGGGCCGAAAAGCGGCGCAAATGTTTGTCAGTGATGCCGTGCATGCGGAAGTTTTGGGCTATGAATTACGCCTCGGTAAGAGCTGCTAATCGCTACATCTTTTAACTAAAAAAGGCGCATTCAATGCGCCTTTTTGCTATCTAAAAACTATGTCGCTTAGCTTGAACTTATACCAATTATATTAATTATGTGATCTAATTGGTCATCAGTTTTTAATCATACAAAATATGAATCATCCCCACATCGCAGCCTTAGTAAAATCGGAGAAAAGTGCACGCAAACGTATGCGCTATCTTGCCTTACTCCATTTCACTGAAGGTCATTCTCGTACCGCCATCGCAAGCATGCTTAAGGTCAGTAGAACCAGTGTCAATCGCTGGGTCACCGCCTATTTAACCCATGGGCTGACTGGCCT
>NZ_JAKKRH010000054.1:0-27090 GCF_025654465.1 Shewanella sp. SM101 | reverse complement strand
CTGCCGGACTGATATGCTCGTTACGGACAAAGCGATAAGCGGCTTCAATGTCTGCACTGGATGAAAGAGATTGCACGATAGATTGTCCTGTATGAGCTGCAAGTTGAGCCGCCAACTGTACAAGCCGTTTGGTCCTTCGTACATCCCCTAATTTTGCGCGCTGAAAAATGCTCTGTGCCCAGAGTGATGGTTCACTTAAAAACATGGCATGTGGTATCTGAAACAAAAGGTCAGGATCAGATCAGGGTAATTGAAAATGGTTCAAAAAAATCCCCCGGGGCAAACCGAGGGATTTGTGTAGAAGAGACAGGCACTTAGCGGGGATTTTGTTATTCGCTCAAAGGGTTACACAAATTGCCTGATGGCGATCGCGATGATCAGAACTGGGCACACATACTTCACGTACCTTGGCCAAATGCGCCAGAAGAGTCCTGTGCTATTGACACCTTCTTGCCCACGAATTGCCTTGAGCAGGTGGGTTTGGCGCCAAATCCAACCTAAGTAAACCGCAATACCGAGGGCGACCAGCGGCTGGGCGATTTGGGTGGTCAGCATTATAGTGAAACTAAATAGCGTCTCAAAAAATACCGCCAGTAATAAGGATAATGAGGTCAACAATAGGCCGATGATCAAGGTGGCGCGTTGACGGCTGAGTCCGAACTTTTGCATCACATAACTCGTCGGCACTTCGGCGATGGATATGGCCGAGGTTAAACCCGCGATGATCAGCAGAACAAAGAAAATCACGCTGATGATAAGGTTAGCCGTATCTCCTAAGGTGGAAAATAACGCGGGTAAGACAGTAAACACCAATGCATCCGAATCGAGTAACTTGCCCTCAGCATTAAAAATCTGCACGCCATTGTGCTGGGCCACATACATGGCTGGGATAATCAAGAAGGCGGCGAGAAAGGCGATGCCGCTGTCGGTAAAGGCAACCCAGACGGTCAGTTTAGCAATATTCTCTTTTTGGCTCAGATAACTGCCGTACACCATCATGGCACCTGTGCCTATGGTAAGGGAGAAGAAGGTTTGTCCGAGCGCGCTGATCAAGGTATCTGGCGCCAGCGCCTTGGTAAAGTTAGGCGTTAGTAGCGCGCTTATCCCTTCGCTCGCGCCATTAAGGGTGAAGATATACGCCACGCCCGCGATCAGCATGATCAGTAATAACGGCATTAAGCGTTTCGACCATTTTTCTATGCCTTCTTGCACGCCTTGCAGTAATACCAGAAACACCAGCGTGCTGAAGATCAGTGTAAACACCAGATTACGTGACAGCGAAAAATCCACTAGCCAAGCGGCGGTATCGTTCGAACCAAAGGCTGTGGCAATCGGGGCGATGGCGTAGCTGACAAACCAGCCAGAAAGAATGCTGTAGAAGGTATAAATCAATCCCGCGGTGACGATGGAAATCAAACCTATCGCCTTGCCTAAATTGCGAGTTAGGGTGTTGAAGCCGAGTTTGCCCATGGCATCGGCGGGGTTGGTTTGTCCGTGGCGACCTATCATGAGTTCAGCCATTAACATGGGAATGCCTAGGATGAAAATCAGGACAAGGTAAACCAGTAAAAAGGCACCGCCGCCATGGGTGGCTGCTTGGGTAGGGAATCCCCAAATGTTACCTACACCAACGGCGCTACCGGCTGCCGCCATGATAAAACCTAAGCGTGAGCTGAAGTGGTTAGTCGAACTTGTATTGGCCGATTGCATTATGCCTCCCGTAAAAAGAAGGCGTATCTTAGGCGGATAAATAAGAAGTTCAACGCAATTTTAGTGCGTTAAAATGATGTTAATCGGCAATTTATATTCTCATTTAGCTGATATTTTGGTGTTATGTTTTTCTTGATGGCTTAATGCGAGACTATATTGCGAGTAGCGATGACTCGCGGCCTCACTTTAGCGAATAATTGCGATGATAAAAATGCAATGAATTGTGATCTTATGGTCAAAAAATACCGTATGGCAGAAGCTTAGTGGGTATTTTGATGCTATGACTTTACTTGAGCCGCGATTGTGACTGGATAAGTCTGAGTCATGTCGCAACATTGAGTGTCAGAACGCCGTATCTTTTACTGAGCCTATGGTTGAATGGTGATATGGCTTAAGGGAATGGCCGTGTGGTCTTTGACCTTTTTCAACACAAAGCTGGAATGCACACCTGCGATATGCACATTGGTCGTGAGTTTATCTAACAGGAAAGTGCGAAAGTGCGCCATATCTTGCACTAACACTTTGAGTTGGTAGTCTGCTTCAGAACCTGTGATCAGCGCGCATTCTTGGACTTCTTCGTAGGCCAGTACATTGGCTTCAAATTGATTAAGAATTGCTGGCGTGTGTTTTTCCATCCGCACATGGATATACGCGGTCAAATGCAGGTTGAACTTATCCGCCGACAGACGCGTTGCATAATCGGCAATATAACCCGCTTCTTCTAAGGCTTTAACACGGCGCGAGCAAGGAGATGGCGATAGTCCGACTTTATTGGCCAGTTCGAGGTTCGATAATCTGCCGTGGGTTTGCAGTAAGCGCAGAATCGTTAAATCGAGTTGATCGAGTTTGTAGGGGTGAGTGTCTGTCATCGAAAGCTTAGGGTTAACTGAGTCAGCCTCTAGTTTGCCAGTCTTAGCCGACTTTGCCAAAAATCTTGATCAAATGAGACATTTTAAGGTTGTGACAGTGATAACGGATAGAGATTTTGGGAGTCGCGCTGTTTGGAACTCCCGTTATTTACCGCTATTGTTATGATACTAATAAGAGTGAGACACTGTATGCGCTTGAGTTTGTTGCTAATCTGCTTATTCATATTACCGACTTATGCATTTTCTGCATCGTTAACCATTGGTAGTGCTCTAAATCGACCACCTTATATTATCGAAGATGCTGAATCAGGGCTTGAGATCGATATTATTAAGGCCGCGTTTAAGGAAATGGGGCAGCCAGTCAACTTCAAATTCTACTCTCGTAAACGCCAAGTTTTATATTTCAATAAAGATCGATTGGATGCTGTAATGACGATGAACTCTGCAAATGGCGTTGATGGTTATTGGTCTAATGATTATGTTGAATATACCAATGTGGCGATCAGTTTGTCCGAACAACGCCTTGAAATAACACGTATTGCGGATCTTAAAAAGTACAGTGTTGCCGCTTTTGAAAATGCTCGCTTCTTACTTGGCCCTGAGTTTAATGCCGTAGCGCAACAGACTATTTATCGTGAAGTCGATAGCCAATTAAGCCAGAACCGTATGTTGTACTTAGGTCGCATTAATACTGTGATTGCGGATCGTTATATATTCGCTCAACTGAATAAGTTCGTTGAGGATGATGTTGATACCCAGCAAGCATTAAGCTACCACTTTATTTTCCCCCCAACATCCTATCAAATGGTGTTCCACAACTCAGTGGCGCGGGATACTTTCAATCAAGGGCTCGCTAGAATTAAGGCCAATGGGATTTATCAGGCCCTAGTGGCAAAATACTTAGGCAGTGCTTAGCAATGCCTAAGTATTTAACTTCATAGTGTTTGAAGCTGTCGTATTTGAGTCGACAGCCAAATCGAGACGCTGAATTAACAGCGTTAGCGTTCAGATCCTTTAGCAAACGCATGGGAGAGTGGACGCAACTTACTGACAAAGAACACGCTACATCCGCTGATGATGGCGGCTAAAAAGGTTGAAAACAGTACATCCTGCGGCCAATGCATGCCAAGCAGCATACGGCTTAATCCCATCAAAAATCCCCAGCTCCATAACGCCATGACTAAGCTAGGTAATCCAGCGAGTAGCAAATAGTAGCTGGCGGTAAGCACTAGCGTCACTGCAAAAATAGTATGTCCCGAAGGAAAAGAATAGCCGATTTCATCTTCCCAATGCTGATGGATCCGTGAGTCGAGTTTCAAGGCAGGTTCTGCAGCGATCAAGCCATCGAGTGCATTGGCAATTGTCTTTGAACGTGACTGTTTATCCAATTGATAAAAGGCATCGAGTGAAAGCGGTTCATGCTTAGGCAGTGCTTGTTCTGCTAGAAAAACGAGATTAGGTCTGGGTTCTTTAAAATAGGATTTGAGGGTGTGGCTTAAGCCTAAACTGATAACTTGGCTGAGGCTGATGGCAAAAAATAAACTTATAAAGAGTGGTTTAGGCATATGACGATAGGCGATCGCCAATACAAACAAGACTGTTGCGACGCCATAGGGCGCAGTGCCAGTCATGGTAATCCAATATAAGGTTTTGGCTAAGGTAGAGTGCAGATCGATCAGTGGAAACAGCTGATTCTGTGTCAGTAATAGTAAGCCCGGAATGGTTGCCAACAGTATCCAAGCTAAACCTAAACGGCGTAAAAGATAGACGCTATGGGTCAAAATATAAGCCTCTTCATAAAACGCCATAGGCTACAACGCGGCAATGGTTTTGCCAATAAAAAAATCCCGACAGCAAAAGATGGCGCTGTCGGGGGTCTTCAAGGGTGGATCGGTAGGGCGCTATTGCGCCGTGTTCTTAGGGTGATGCCTAGTCACGAACATCAAAATCAACAGTACGACTAACAGTAAACCTGAACCCATCAATAGGGCGTAATCTTCCAGTTGCAGTATCGAGTACAGCACTGCATATAAACTCACCAGCATAATGCCCACTAATGCACCGCGCTTAATACTTGCTGTGGCACTCCCTACATAAGCCGATACCGACAGCACGGGAATACAGGCGGCAATTAAATAGGCATGCAAGAAGGCTAGATGCTCAGATAGCGAGAGTAGTAGCAAATAGAACAAGGCCATGGCGCTGCCGACTAACACATATTGAATCGTGCTTAGGCTGGTTTTTTGTCCGATTTCGAAGATAAACAACATGATAAAAGTCAGCACGATAAACAGTAGGCCGTATTTTACCGAGCGATCAATCTTGCCGTAGTGAGTCACTGGTTCGAATAAAATCGCATTGGCCGACACTTCAGTGAGAGTCGATTGATTACTCTTAATAAACTCTTGTGGATAGTTACGGGTTAAGTGGCTGATATTCCAACTTGCAGTAAAGCCTTGCGCGTTGATGTCCCGTTCTGCGGGTAATAATCCCTTAAAGCTTGGATGCGGCCAGTCGGCGCGAATATTGATTAGCGTTTGCTCGCCTAGTGGCAATGCGCTGATAGACTGAGAGCCGCGTAGTGTCATGGCAAAATCCACACTAAAATCACTCGCTTCGCTGACTTGGATCTTTTGATTAAAGCCTTTTTCTAAACCGCCAGTGGTTAACCCCGTGCCCGACATCAGTGATCCAGAGAGTAATGTCGATTCACCGGTGATTTCAATTTTTTCTACTTTATCAATTGCTTGATTCGATGACACCCCAAAGACTAACCGGGCATTTTTGTTATCGAAGGCGATAAGGTTAGGAATATCATAACGGTTAAGGCTGAAGTCGGCCTGACCTTGTAGAGCTGCGTTATACACCAGCGATTGATAAATGCCACGGGTGCGAAAATCATGTTTTAGGTCTAAGTCGAGGGTGAGCTTTTTCGGTAGGATCACTAGCTCATCTTGATAGGTACGCTTCACTTCATGGCGAGTTTTACCGTCGTTACTGACTTCTTCTTGCAACACAAAATAGCTGTAAGGGATCACCAGCGCAGGACCTGAGAGGGTTTGCTGCTCACCCCATGAACGGCCGATTTCATCGACAACGCTGTGGTAAAGGGCTTGGCGATCAGAAGTCATATCCATAATGATCCCCAGCGGGATCAACGCGAGGATTGAGAGTATGCCAATGGTTAAGGCTTTTAATAAGGTGGTGTTTTTTAATGCAGTTCCCTTTGCGGTGGCTACTGCCAACGGTTCTTGTGCTGACATATCGATTCCTTGACTTCGATTAAATTTTTTGAGGAGTGCTCGCACCACTAAATAGGCTGCGCTACCAAATAAGGCCAAACTAAGTAGGGTGAGTACCCAGAAAATAATGCTGAACATTGAATTTCATTCCCTATGAAATACGACCGAGACTTATCCGCTAAGATTGTGCAGAGTTAACTCGGTATCACGGCGGGTATTAAAACAGATTTTCTTACAAAAGTTGCGGGCAAGTTGCTGATCAATAGTGGCAACATTATGGCGATTGCCGCTAAACCCATACTCATTATTCAAGTTTATGAATCTGATAGTGGGATGTCTTTGCCAAATTTTGGGTGTTTTTTCTCGTAGTCATTTTCTTTTTTAATATGCTTGAGCAGTGCTTCGAAGCTTTGCTTAAAGACGTCAAGTTCTGCGGAATAGACTACGGCATGGTGGGAAAACCAGTGGTGTTTTTCTCTATCACGGTTACTGTAATCGGGCCAAATACGCAGCTCATACTCATCACCCATGACGACAATGACATAGGCAATGGCGCCATTGCTAAAGATGATACATTGGGGCAGGTACACCAGCTCTTCGCCTTTAAATAACTCATACTCTATCGCTTCGGTGCGCCAACTCACTATCGGTAGCGGCGCCTCGATAGAGCAACCAATCGACTGATGCTGATTAAACAGTACCGCGTTAATGTCATCCATTGAAAAGGGCTGGTGATCGCCATTTTTAGCAGCAAGTGAATACAAGATATTCATCAAAAATGGCAGCTTAGTGCCATTACCCGTTTTGCGGCCGCAGAGTTGTGCTTGGCGATAGTAGATATTCATCATCAATCCTTAATGAAGAGCCTATGCCAGATAGGCTCTATTTCGAGTCGTGAAACTAACGGGTAGGTAAACCGATAGCCGTTAAGGTATAAATGGCTTATGTTATCCGAAGATACTGCCTAGTGAGTAGACTTGTGCGTACATTTTACAAACCTGCTCGTTGAATAGTGTGCTAAATACTTTTATTTTCAGTTTGTTATATTTTTTCTCTGGTTTGGTATTTGCTTGTCGTTGAATTTGGAGAATCGATGCCTAATCCCTTTTCACCCCGCGAGTGGCTGCAATTAAATATGCAGCAGCAAGGATTATTGCAACCATATACCTCTGTCACCGAGGCAATTTCACATCTCAGTTATGTACAAATTGACTCTATCAACGTGGTTGAGCGAGCGCATCATCATGTGCTGCATAGTCGTATGCCAGAATATCAGCCAAAGATGCTCGATATGGCTTTAGCCAAAGGAGAGATCTTCGAATATTGGTCCCATGCGGCAGCTTATTTACCTATTGCCGATTACCGTTTTAGTTTGCAGCGTAAACAGCAGCTGCAAAATGGCGGTAAGCATTGGTTTGAGCCCGACGATAAAATAATGCAGGAAGTGCGGGCGCGAATCCTTGCAGAAGGGCCACTCAAGGCCAGTGATTTTGAACATAGTGGAGCTAAAAACGGTGCCTGGTGGGATTGGAAACCCGCGAAAAAAGCCCTAGAGCAGCTCTTTATGCGTGGTGAGCTGATGGTGGTGCGGCGTGAAAAATTCCAGAAGGTTTACGATCTCACTGCGCGGGTACTATCAAAAGATGTTGATGCTCAAGCACCGACAGATAGTGAGTTTACGCGCTATTTGATTGATCGTTATCTCGATGCCCACGCCTTCGGTACTGCGGCGCAAATGGCTTATTTACGCAAAGGTATGAAATCAGCAGTAGCCCAAGAATTGGCAGAGTTGTTAGCTCACGGGTTATTAGCGTGTTTTAAGGCTGCGGGCCAAAGCTACTTTTATCGCCCTTCATTACAGCTAAATGCACCATTACCTAATAAAGTGTGGCTGCTTAATCCCTTCGATAATTTATTGATCCAACGGCAAAGATTAAAGCAATGGTTTGATTTTGATTATCAAATTGAAGTCTATGTCCCAGCCGAAAAGCGTCAGTATGGTTATTATTCTTTAGCAATTCTGTGGCGCGACACTTTTGTTGGCCGCGTGGATGTTAAAGCCGATCGCCAAGCTAACCTATTGCTATTACAGCAATTGACCTTAGAAGGTGGCGTGATGGTGAATGGCTTAGATGAGGATTTCTGTGCGGCCTTTGATATCGCAGTCAGTGAATATGCTCGTTTCAATGGCTGTGACCGCTGGAAGTTAGTTAAGGCTAACCATAAAGGCCTTAAGCAAAAGTATGCTCGCCAACAAAAGCTTTAATTATTTGTCTCTTTAGTTGGAGTATCCATAAAGCGAAAGCAGCCATACAGTAAGATTAGATATAGCAGTGGCAACGCAGCAATGACTAAAGATGAAGAAGTCGCAGTGCTATCGCTCGTAATGCGATAACAGGGGATATACACGGCGGGATAAACTAGGCTTCCCCATAGAAAACACTGATTCATCAATCGATAGATAAAAGCGGGTTTAATGCTTGATTGACTGGCCAGTCCCATCAAACTGGCGAGAAGCACACCGGGATAAGTGAGTAGCGGCACGCCGCCAAGCAACAATAATCCCCAAAGAAGATAGTCCTGATAGTGTGTGCTGATTGTGACATCCATTGTAGCTTCATTCCTTGATTGTTCGACGCTAAAGCATTAAGTCTGTTTATGCTCTGGTTGCAGCGGTGGTTTTACTGCCAGCCCTTGCTGCATCTTAAGCCAAAAGCTTTGCTGACATAGATTGCTAAAGGATTTTTGCTGCGGCGAAATCGCAATATGAGCTGTTACAACCCGATAGCTGAGCCAATAATCTTCACAAACCATGTCTGACGCATAAGCTTGTTTATCTTGCTCGCTTAGCTTGCTAATCACAACCCCATTATCGAAGTGATAAAGCGTTATGGACTCACAAATCTCCACATTATCATCGAGATAGGTTTGCTGCTCGTTTGATTGGCTTACCACGTAGACAGGGCTTGGATAGCCTTCAATAGCAAGGATATAGCTGGCGAGTTGTTGCATTATTTCCCCAAGTGACTCAATGCTTGAAGTGTTAAAAACAAAAAGCACAGCTGCGCTATCGCTAACTGTGCTCTTTCAAACATGCATGATAAGTTAGCCCGCTGCGTTGAGCTTTTTTTCTAACTCATTGACTTGAGCTTGTAGGGCTTCTAATTTTTCGCGGGTTTTCAGTAGTACATGTTGCTGCACATCAAATTCTTCACGGGAAACCATATCCAACTTGAGCAATTGATTTTGCAGTACTTGCTTACTGCGCTCTTCAAATTCACCGGCAAATTGCTTTAGACCGCTGGGCAAACTTTCGCTCAATTGTTTCGCCATTTCTTCGATTTTCTTTGGATTGATCATAATCTTGTCCGCCTCTTTACTGAATAGCTCGATTGTAACTCAGTACGTTAGCTTTCAAAAGTAAAGCAGACGCGTGAACACTTTAGTTGGCTGTTGTTGGGGTTTATATCACGGAGAAGCTTATCTACAGAGTTGAGTTCTGCTCAACCTAAGCGGGGATTTGTTAGCCTTAAAACTGTCGATTCTGCTATGATCCCATCCCTTTCTGTCGACTTGTTTGGATATTGCGCAAAGATGAAACTCAATCCCGCCCAAAACGATGCTGTTCATTATGTTTCAGGCCCTTGCCTAGTCTTGGCGGGTGCGGGTAGTGGTAAAACGCGCGTAATTATCAATAAAATCGCTTACTTGGTCGAAAAATGTGGCTATAAGGCGCGTAATATCGCGGCGGTGACCTTTACCAATAAGGCTGCCCGTGAGATGAAAGAGCGGGTCGCTCAGTCGATGGGCCGCAAGGAAGCCAGAGGTCTGTGGATTTCAACCTTCCATACTTTAGGGCTTGAGATCATTAAACGCGAGCATAAGGTCTTAGGTTTAAAACCGGGTTTTTCGCTGTTTGATGATCAAGATACCTTGGCACTGCTCAAAGAGTTAACCCAAGACGAGTTGGATGAAGATAAAGATTTACTCAAAGCGCTTGCCAGTACGATTTCAAACTGGAAGGGTGGCTTAATTATTCCCGAGCATGCACGCAAAATCGCTAAAGATGAGCAACAGCACTTATTTGCTATGTTGTATCAGCGTTATGCTCAACATATGAAAGCCTATAACGCTTTAGATTTTGACGATTTGATTCTGATGCCAACCTTATTGTTGCGCCACCATGAAGAAGTGCGTACGCGCTGGCAAACCAAGATCCAATATTTGCTGGTGGACGAATATCAAGATACTAATACCAGCCAATATGAAATGGTAAAGCTGTTAGTGGGTGAGCGGGCGCGCTTTACTGTGGTGGGGGACGACGATCAGTCTATCTATTCATGGCGCGGTGCTAAGCCACAAAACCTCGTGTTATTGGGTAAAGATTTTCCGCAGCTTAAGCTGATTAAATTGGAGCAGAACTACCGTTCTAGTCAGCGAATTTTGCGGGCGGCCAACATTCTTATCGCTAATAATCCCCATGTTTATGATAAAGCCCTGTTTAGCGAGCTTGCTTATGGTGAGCCGTTGCGGGTGCTGTTTGCCGCCAATGAGGAGCAAGAGGCTGAACGTGTTGTTGCCGAAATTGTGCGGCACAAGTTTGTCGGCCGTACTCAGTTTGGCGATTATGCGATTTTGTATCGCGGTAACCATCAATCACGGTTACTCGAACGCGCACTGATGACGAACCGTATTCCTTATAAATTGAGTGGTGGTACGTCATTTTTTGCTCGTGCTGAAATTAAAGACATCATGGGCTATCTAAAGCTCGTGGTGAATCCCGATGACGATAATGCTTTCCTGCGCATCGTTAATTTGCCTAAACGTGGCATAGGTCCATCAACCTTAGAGCGTTTAGGTAATTTTGCCAACGAGAAGCATATTTCTATGTTTGCGGCGATTTTTGAGCCTGAACTGAATCATCATTTACCGCCTGCGGCTATGTCATCTTTATATCAATTTGGTCGTTTTATTGTGGAGACTGGGGATCATGCCGAACGTGGTGAACCCGTCGAGGCGGTGAAGCATTTGATCCGTAAGATCAATTATGAAGATTACTTATACGAAACCAGCACCAGTGCCAAGGCCGCTGAAATGCGGATGAAGAATATCTCAGAGCTTTACCGTTGGGTGACTGAGATGCTCGCGGGTGATGAGTTAGATGAAGCTATGACCTTGCCAGAGGTGGTGACTCGATTGACGCTCAGGGACATGATGGAGCGCAATAGTGAGGATGAAGGTGGCGATCAGGTGCAGTTGATGACCTTGCATGCTTCTAAGGGCTTAGAGTTTCCCTTCGTGTTTATGGTTGGAGTAGAAGAGCGTATCTTGCCCCATCAAACCAGCATAGACGAAGATAACGTCGATGAGGAGCGTCGGTTGGCGTATGTGGGTATCACTCGAGCTCAACGAGAGCTTTGGTTCACCCTCTGCCGCGAAAGGCGCCAATTTGGTGAAACCATGCGTTGTGAACCAAGCCGTTTCTTACTTGAGTTACCTCAAGATGATGTGGTGTGGGAAAACCGTAAGCCACAACAAACGGAGCAGGAGCGGATGCAAACGGGGCGGGCAAATATTTCTAGCTTAAGAGACATGTTTAAAAAATAGCGAGCGGTTTCGCTTACTATTCTTTTAAATCAGCTACTTATTTTTTACTAGGCATATTCGAGCTGAGCACAGATCTGTGGTTGGGTTTCACATAAGGTAAAAGTGTCGGCTAAAGCAGCCCCCTGGCCCAGCTGATAACCCAGTTCATTGAAGATACGTTTTTGTTCAGGACTATCAATGCCATCGACAAAGGTTTGCAGTTCTAAGGTTGATGCCGTTTTTTGATAAGCGGACATTAACTTAAGCTGTTGCTCGCCTTGTATTTGTTTGGTGAGGTTGGCATCGAGTTTTAAGCCTTTTATCGGCAGAAACAATAAGCTATTTAATGCACTATAGCCGCTACCGTATTGGCTGATGCCGAGTTTTACCCCGAGTTTCTGCAATAATTCAAAGCCATTGATATGATTTTCAGTTTCCTGCACTAGGGCTTTTTCATTGAAGAATAACCACAAATGGCTCAGGTTTAACTGGGTTTGTTTGAGAGTATTTTTCAAACTGCGCAGTACATGCTTATGCTTGAGATGTTGGCTCGAAAGCATGACATGTAATTCAACAGACTCATCATGTTGTTTGAGGAGTTGGGGATAGCTGCTATCTATGATGCTGATCGTATATTTATCGAGCTCAACGGTAAGGTGTGACTGTTCAGCAAGCGTGCTAAGTTGTTCCTGTTGTAAGAGCCCACGCTGCGGATGTTGCCAGAACAGGCGGCTTTCTAATGCATGCACTTGACCTGTTTTAAAATTGACTACTGGTAAGTAACTAAGCTGTATTTCAGCATGGTGTAATGCATGTCTAAATTCAGTTTCTAACTCGACATCCTGCATGGCCTGATGTTGGGCGTTATCATCAAAAATAACATAGCAACCTTTACCATTGGCTTTCGCCTGATACATGGCAGTATCTGCATTACGTAACATAGATTCACTGGTATCAATTCTGTGTTTGCCACTGATGGTGATACCGATACTGGCTCCAGAACTAAATTCCATTGTGCCAAGTCGATAGGGCTGGGATATTTTTTGGATCACTCTTTCTGATATATCTTTCGCGTCGTTGATGTTGTTAATGCTATCGAGCAGTATCACAAACTCATCGCCACCGAGTCGCGCTAAGGTGTCGTTATCACGAATGCAGGACTTGAGGCGGCTTGCCGTCTCAATTAAGAATTTATCACCCTCTAGGTGTCCCATAGTGTCGTTAATCTGTTTGAAGCGGTCGAGGTCGATAAACAGTAGGGCAAACTGTTCTAAGCTATGGCGACGAACATGCTTGATCGCTTGAGATAAACGCTCCATAAACATAGCGCGATTAGGCAGGCCTGTAAGTGCGTCATGTTTGGCATCGTGAACTAGCTTGGCTTCCATACTACGGCGTTGTTGAATTTCTTTCTCAAGACTTTTATTCAGTTCGGCTAACGCTTTGGTACGATCAATAACCTTTTCTTCTAGCTCTTCATAACTGCGTTGTAAGGACTCAGCGGATAGCTTTTTCTCGATAGCCGAGCCTATATGCTGTGATACAAATGTCAGTAATTCTAAGTCTTTAACTTGGTAATTCTGTGTCATGCTAAAACTGTAAATCGTTAACGCACCACGAACTTGATCATGGATAAAAAGCGGGATTCCGATCCACTGATGCATGGTTTGAGTATGATTTAACGCTGGCGCTTGGGAATACAGCTCACCAGAGGCAATTAATGCATTGATACTGCTTTGATCTAGCAGTAGTGGGCGCTTATGTTTGAGCACATATTCGGTTAAGCCGTCTTGTAGCGGCCGAGTGCCTGGGTGCTTATTGGCTAATTGCGATACATAAAAAGGAAACGTGAGGTGGGTTTCTGTGTCGTCTAATAGGGCGATATAGCAGTTATTGGCCGGAATTAAATGTCGAATAACATTATGCAATTGGGCATAAAAGTCTGGGTTGTCGGCACTGGAACTTGCTAGCTCGGCGATTTCGAACAGTGATTTTTGTAAGCGTTCAGCTCTACGCCGTTCATAGACTTCTAGTTTTAACTTATCGTAGGCTTGGCTGAGTTCTTTTGTCCTTTGCTGGATAGCTTGCTCTAATTGTTCTTGATGTTTTAGCCGTTCCATTACCCCAGCAATATGGTGACAAATGAACGTCATTAACTCGAGTTCGATTTCACCATAACTGATATTAGTGTCATAGGTTTGCACCACTAACACACCCGTTACTATATCATCTTGTTTGATGGGCACGCCCAGCCACAGATGACAGGGAGAACCTAAATTAACAATTTCTCCAGCGGCAATCAGTTCATTGACTGTGTCATTGTTACACAACAAAGCTTTCCCAGTTCTGAGTACGTAGCCTGTTAATCCTTGCTGTAATAATGTAGATAGTGATTGTTCAGGATAAAGCTCCGCTGGATGGGCATCTTTCTCATCAGCGAAAAAGGGGATGGCGAGTTCACCTGTGTGAGTATCCAGGGTTGAAATAAAAAAATTATCAGCGGGAATGAGCTGTTTTAGATGGCTATGTACGCCGACATAGAATTCTTCGAGTGAAGAAGCATGAGTCGCAATATTTGATATTTCGAGTAATGCGTTTTGAATGATCTCAGCATGCTTATATTTATGCGCTAATTGTTTTAAGCGAATAATTTTTTTGCGTAAGCGTTCAATTTCACTCACACGCGGCTGGCCAGTTTCATCTTCATCCTTAAACATGATACTCACTAGTTAAATATATGTTTGCTTTTACCAAAGTCTATAATTAGCATGAAATACTGTAACATCCAAGTCATATTTTGGCTGCATTCCGCTTTAAAAGTCAGCTAATGTGATAAAACTTGAGCAGTCAGTAAAAAAAGTGCAAAACAGCTATAGACTCAAAGGGGATTTGACCCTAGTATATGCGGCGCTAACCAAGGCGAGCGCCCATAGCTCAGCTGGATAGAGCGCACCCCTCCGGAGGGTGAGGCCGAAGGTTCGAATCCTTTTGGGCGCACCACTTCCGAATAGAGTTGTGAGCTTTAAGGTTAGTAAAGTAAGTGAAAATCAGTGGTGATTGTAGCTCAGTTGGTAGAGTCCCGGATTGTGATTCCGGTTGTCGTGGGTTCGAGCCCCATCAGTCACCCCATTCATTTACTTTGATATAAAGATTTTCATTCTCGGTGATTAGCGCAGTCCGGTAGCGCATCTGGTTTGGGACCAGAGGGTCAGAGGTTCGAATCCTCTATCACCGACCAAATTCTTCGCGTGACTAGCGAGCTTAATGTAAGTTAAGTAAATAGTTAATGTTTTACGGTGATTAGCGCAGTCCGATAACGCATCCTGATGTTTTGGATAAAAGTGGACGAGAGGGTGAACCCTCTAAGCGTATGTAAATAATAGTGCAAAATTTACGGTGATTAGCGCAGTCCGGTAGCGCATCTGGTTTGGGACCAGAGGGTCAGAGGTTCGAATCCTCTATCACCGACCAAATAAGTAGAAAAGCCTCAGCATTCATTAATGAATACACTGAGGCTTTTTTGCATTGGCGAAATGGAACTACTCACTGACATTATCATGTTTGTTGTCGCTTGATAGCGCATCCTTAATGAGTATAGAAGTTGGCTACAGTTCTTATTTACACCTGGCAGATTTGCTGAACTGTATCGGCATAGTCACTCAACCGTAGAAAAACAAAAAGCTCTTTACGGAGCTTTTTGTTTGCAAAATCACTTCTTAATAATACGGCTTAGTCAAGATTCACTGGCGGGGCGATAAAGCCTTGATAGGCATCGGTTCTAAGCTCGTTAAAACGTTCTAGCTGAGCCTTTTCTTGAATACCCGTCACTATGACTTGAATGTCCAATCCTTTTGCTACGTTGATTAGGGCGCGGCACAATTCGCTATTGTGGTGTGTCTCATCATAGTAGGCGAAGGATTGATCCAGTTTCACATAGCTAGGTCTTAATTCCTGTAGATAAGACATAGAGCCAAACTGACGACCAAAGTGGTCAATACCAAACTTAGCACCGTTATCGCGAATGATGTTACATAAGTGCTGACATGACTTAAGATCACTATAAACACCAGCCTCAGGGATTTCGAAGCAGATACGCTCAATAAATGCGGCATTTCGCAAAAATTGATTTAGCCACTCATGGAACTGAGGATCGTTAATACTTTGGTGGGTTAAGTTAATTGCGAGCGGTTCATAGCTCCGCTCGAGCAGTTTTTGCTCGTAGACAGTTTCAATTAAGCATTTATCGAGTAAGGCACCAAGTGATAATAACTCGATATAAGGCATAAATTGCCCTGCATGGGCGAGTTGATCGCCAAGCTCTAATTGGCAATACAATTCCCGTTGCGCTATGCCATCACCATCGCAAAATTGTATGGGTTGCCATCTAAACTTAAACTTCTTATTGCTGATGGCATGGCTGAGGTTATCGCGCCATTGCTCGCGGGTGAATAATTGCTGCTCTGTGGTTTCAAACCAGTGGAAGGTTTTATTTTCTTGTAATGCTTTTTGAAGGGCATTGTCGGCTTGGGCCAAAATATCCGACACATTCATTTGCCCAATACGTTCAGCAATACCGATAGCAAAGTCTTCGTTGGGCTTACAGCCTGCTTTTGACATTTCTTGATTGATGGTACGGATAAGTGTTTGTAAATATTTGCTGATCTGATCGTGTTCAACATCGGTCACTAAAAATGCAAATTCATAGGCGGCAATACGCCCTATGACCGAAGGCGTTATTTCGTTTAATTGCTGTTGAAACTTTTCTGCGAGGATCCGTATGGTTTCATCTCGAACTTGATAGCCATATTTACTGTGCACTTCTTCGAGCCAGTCGAGCTTGGCGAGGAATAAAGCGCCGCTGCTAGGTTCACTTAACCAACCATTTAAACGACTTACTACATATTGGCGGTTAGGCAGGCCTGACGCCGGATCGACAAGATTCTTCTTACGTAACGCGCCAACCTCTTCGTCAAGAGAATGGAACACTTGTTTCAATTGAGCTGACATGCTGTTAAATGCAGTCACTAAGTCTTTTAATTCGGTGGTTTTGGGTAGTGCCATGTCTGGACCAAATTGGCGTGCTGCGATACTTTTCGCGTGTTCAGACAGGGTGTGGAGAGGTTTCAATATCCATGTTAAGCCTACTCTTGCTGTAAAAATAGCAACGAGAAAAAGTAGTGAGAAGGCTATGATGGTATTGGACATGATTCGCCATAGTTCATGATAACCAAAACCAGGATGAGCAGTGATTTCAAGCTGTGCTAGCTGCAGCCAACCTGAGGTGATAGTGCTTTGTTTTTTGATGGTTTTAAACAGATCTAGATTGATAAACCATTGAGGGACATCTTCAATTTTTAAAGGATTATTCCACTCTTGTTGCTTTCCATCGACCATCCAAGTCAATTTTACATTTTGATAGTAACCACCTTCAAAAATAACATTCACTAAGGTTTCTGCCGCTGCGGTATCGCCGGCTTCGAGTGCTGGGGTAAGCATTAGACCGAGTGAAGTGCTGGCATTGTTTAGATCGGACTCCATTTGCTTTGTTAAAAAGCTTTGAGTCTCAGTGAATTGCACATAGCCAAGGCTTGCAACTACAAGCAAGAACAGGCTAAAAAGCAGCGAATAAATCTGTCTAAACAGTGTCATTTTTGGTGCTACTCCAGTTTTAATTTTGGTTGCCTAAGACGGTCAACACCTAATCTATGGTTAAGATCGTTCCATTTTTCTAATCGTTTTGAGGACCCTGCCAGTACGCCTCGACCTTGCTCTTTATTGAGCCATAACTGTTTACCATTAAAGCTATAAACAGGCAGTAGATCTTTTCTTTTTGTGGCGGGTTTTATTTCATGGTCAAGATTATCGAGCACTAAAGGAATTGATGATGGTGTTTCATAGTAAGCCAATACCATGTGGTATTGATTAACCGTAGTGGCTTTAACCATAGTGATCCGCATCTTGTCCTCTTGAACACCAAGTTGGAGTAGGGTGAAGTATTTTGCGATCGAAAAGTCTTCGCAATCACCGCCATTCACACCAATAAACTCCATCGGCGTTGCCCAATAATTCGAGTCTCCCCATAATTTACTGTCATCCACAAAACGGAATAAATTAAAAAAGTTATTTACCTTCAATAACTTTTCTTTTTCATCTAGCGTACTCGCTTCCGATAATACTTTGAACCAAGCCCTTGCTCGCATTCCAGCACGTTCGCCGTAATGTTTTTCTAGGGTTGAAGTTATCTTCACTTCATCAAGGTTTTGTGTGGGGGCCGCATATAGGCAACATATGCCTAAGGCTGACGCTATTAGGCTAAAGCGGCAGACTCGCAATAATGAATCTTTATAATCAAGTCTGCCGTTCATAACCTAATGTGTTAGTCCTTTATTTTGAGTTGTCATCGACCGAGTAAATTGTCCATTTCATGTCTGCTGCCGTATCATCACCAGTGACTTCTGCAACAACACGACGGTTACGAATTTCTGCTTCCGGCGTCTGTTCTAAAACAATTGGGCGGCTAGAACCATATCCAATAGCAGTTAATCGACTTCTATCAATACTAAAGCGTTCAGCCAGTACTGCGGTGACAGCATTTGCACGTTCTTGAGATAATACTGTATTTCGTTCATCGGTTCCTGTGCGACTCGTGTGACCTTCGATAGTCACTTTGGTCGTTGGATACTGACGTAGAAAAATAGCCACCTCTTCAATTTGAGGATAGTACTCAGGCGCAATATAAGCAGAGTCATTCGGGAATAAAATATTTATTTCCTTTCGCTCGTTAATCGCTTTTATTTTGCCACAGCCATAGTTATCAATACCTGCCCCTTGGGCGGTGTCGTTGCAGCGTTCACGGGCTTCAATGACACCATCGCTATCTTTATCAGATAGATCATAGGTTTGAGTTGTGACCATTTCGTCAATATTAACCGTATCGCGCATCGAACAACCAGCTAAAAGAGTGACACTTAGAAAAAATGTGAGAGTTTTCATTTGTTAGCTCCTCCTTCATAATTGCGCTCTCCGCGCCACGCATCAGGTCTAGTGACTTTAAGTGAGTCTAATAATCGCCCTGTAGAATTGAGCACGCGATACTTAGCAATAACTTCATCATATTCAGCTTGTAAGTAGTCTTTACGTGCCTCGAAGAGCTCATTTTCGGTATCTAATAAGTCGAGTAGACTGCGTTGGCCTAAATTAAACTGTTGTGCATAGGCTGTTTGAGTATCCTTTGCGGCCACGACATGATCGCGAATATATTGTTTTTGCGGCGCTAGCATTTCAAATGCGTTCCAAGCTAGGTTTACCCCTTCAACAACTTCACGTTGGGCGCGTTGGCGGATTTCTTTCGCTTCACCTAACTTGTAAGCAGTTTCTTTTTCACGGGCAAGATCTTTACCCCCCGCAAATAAGTTGTATCTCACCCTCACCATGGCGACGAGATCGTTACTATGACCACCCACATCACTGCGGAAAGCACCAGCACCTGATATTCCATCTTCGCCGCTGATATCGTTATTCCAGTTACCATTCAGTTCTAAAGAAACCTGAGGATAGTAATTGGATTGTACTGAAGAGCGTTCATTTTCTGCGGCACTAATATCGTTTGCTGCAGATTTGAGTATGGGGTGATTCTCTTGCGCAACAATAATGCCAGAGCTAAGATCCTTTGGCAGCATGTCTGCATCTGGCACTGGTAATATTAAGTCTGCCGGTGCCGCCGCTACAATTTTGACGTACTGTGCTTTTGCATCAAGTAAATTGTTGCGAGCAGAAATAACGTTAGCATTAGCACGCGCCAAACGTCCCGAGATTTGGGATAGATCTGCGATTGAGCCTAAACCTGAGTCAGTACGTTGTTTAATCTGGTCATAAATTTCTTTATGGCTGTTAAGGTTTTTCTCGGCTAATTTTAACACTTCATCGGTGCGTAAATAGTTGAGATAGACTTTACTGACATCGAGTGCCATATCTTCAGCTGCAGCAAGCAGTGCCCATTGGTCTGCGCTAGCTTCAAAGCTATAACGATCAACTTCACTGCTGGTGTAGAAACCATCGAAAAGCATTTGTTTTATGCTAACACCAAACTCTCCGGGATTTAATTCAGCCACCCCTTTGCTATCGACTTCGCCGATATTGGGTCGTCTACGTGTCGATACGCTGTCGGTTTGTTCGTAACCGTAGCCACCATTGACATCAATAGTTGGCATATAGCCTGCTATCGCTTGATTAACTTGTTCTTCTCGCGCTTTAAAGCGGTTGAATGCCACTCGTAAATCTGGGTTTGTATCTAGCGTATGTGCAACGGCTTGTTCTAACGTCTGACTTTGAGCCGATAAAGGTAACAGGATTAATGACAGCACTATGGCTATCTTTGAACATTGAAATTGTCGTATTGCTGAAGTCTTCATGACCAACCTCCCGGTTTATAAAAAAAGGCTTAGTGCTCTCTGAGCGCTGTGTCCTTAGCCCTTAAAATTGGATTTAAAATGTACTCAAGTATGGATCTTTGCCCCGTGATAACGTCAACTGAAGTTAACATTCCCGGAATAATTGGCATCTGTGTGCCATCGTTTTTGGTTAAACTAGATTCTGCAGTCCTAACTCTGATGAGATAGTAGCTATTGCCTTCTTCATCTTGAGAAGTGTCGGCACTAATATGTTCGACAGTTCCTTTAAGGCCGCCATAGCGGGTAAAATCATAGGCGGTAATTTTTACTACGGCGGGTAATCCTGGATGTAAGAAAGCGATATCTTTAGGCAAGATTTTAGTTTCTATCAGCAGTTGATCTTCCGACGGAACTATCTCGATAATATCGATCCCAGGTTGCACTACACCACCCAGTGTATTGATATGTGTGGTTTTAATGGTGCCATTAACAGGGGAGGTGATAATCGCCTTACTGACTTTATCCTGCGCGCCAACTTGTGCTTCATTCATGCGAGAGAGGCGGGTTTGAGTTTCATTGAGCTGTGCGCGCAGCTCTGCAGCGTAAACAAATACAGCTTCACGGCGTTTTAAGATAGCCTCATCTAATGCCGCTTTTACTTTAGGGCGGAGTAAACGCATTGAATTCAATTCACCTTGCAAGTCGTTTACCGTGCGTTCGAGTTTGAGTAACTCAACTTCAGGAACAATACCTTTTTTGGCTAAAGGTCGAGTGAGTTCAAGCTCGCGGGATATTAGCTGCATGCTCGTCGTTAATGTCGTTGTTTTAGAGGCGAGATCATCTATTTCTTGCTGTCTTTGTTGAATTTGACGTACGAGGATCTCAAGTTGGTTACTTAAGTTATCTAAGCGTCCGTTGTATTCCTCTTGTTGTCTTTTCACTAAGGCGGGTTCCGCAGCAATGATAGCTTCAGGGAATATCAATGCTTCTTTAGTGATTAGCACTTGTTCACGCCAATCAGAGGTCATGTCTGATATTAGAATGCTGTCGAGTTCGGCGCGCATGCGGATAGCATTGGTTTTTAAGCCATAAACTTCTTGCTCTTGTTGAGCAAAGTCGGAGCGAAAGCGGGTATCATCAATACGCACTAAAGGCTGCCCTTTTGTGACTATCTCACCTTCTTGAACGTAGAGTTCTTGCATTATGCCGCCATCTAGACTTTGGATCACTTGAACTTGCGATGAAGGAATCACTTTTCCCGTTCCAGTAGTAACCTTATCTAATTGAGCAAACCCCGCCCACAGTAAAAAACACACTACCATAGCAGCAAGTGCCCATATGATTAATCTGTGTCCGCTGGGAGCGTCTGTCATCATGGCGCCATAGACATCATCAACCATGTCTAAGTCGTTTGTTGTTAGATGTTTACTCATCTTTTAGCCTCTCCGTTCACTAGGCCAAAATTGAGTTTTTCTAGCACTTCTGCTTTAGGTCCATCGGCAACCACATGGCCGCGTTCAAGTACAATAATGCGGTCGACGAGTTGCAATAAATGCATCTTGTGGGTAATAAGAATTAACGTTCTATCTTTGCTGACATTTTGCATTGAACGAATAAATTGTTGTTCAGCGCGAGCATCTAAACTCGCCGTAGGCTCATCCATCAGTAACACTGGGGGATCATTCAGTGTGGCGCGAGCAAGAGCGACAGTTTGTCTTTGCCCGCGACTGAGTGACATGCCGCCTTCGCCGACCTGTTGGTCTAGGCCTTCTGCTTCTAGGTTGGTGAATTGACTCACACCAGAAAGCTGTACCGCGCGGATGAGTTGATGTTCAGTGACTTGACGTGTACCAAATAAAATATTGTCGCGAATAGAACCATGGAATAGGGTGACATCTTGGGGTAAGTAGCCAAAATTACGACGTAAATCACTCGGATGAATCTGTGCTGAGTCTAAACCGTCGTAGCGCAAGCTTCCTGCCGTGGGTTGAAATAGCCCAACCAGTAGCTTAGCTAGCGTACTTTTACCTGAACCATTTCGACCGATAATGGCAATGCGTTCGCCAGGATTAATCGTCAGCGACATCGGATGCAACACAGGCTTTTCAGAACCTGGATAACTAAAACCAACATGATCAGCATTGATCTTGCCTATGAGTCTTTGTTTGCTAACTAAATGCCCTTTATTTTCAAACTCATCTTCTTGAGTCATGATTTCATTCAGTTGACGTAGTGCACTGGCTGTGTGGTTTGCTCTCGTCATCAGGCCTGCAAGTTGTGCCATAGGTGAAATGGCGCGGCTCGATAGCATGACCGCAGCAATAATTCCGCCCATAGATATCGCATTATCAGCCACACGATAAACGCCCAAAATCACCACGCAGACAACGGTAAATTGCACCGTAAAGTTCGCTACGTTCGATACTGAGTTGGAGAGCTTTTTTGACCTTAACTGCCAGTTTGCACTATGGCCTATCATCTGTTGCCAGCTTTTTTGCACAATTCCTTCAGCGCCATTGGCTTTAATTGACTCTAACGCTGATAAGCTCTCGATTAAATGCCCATGTTTTAAGCTTGAAAATTTATTGCCTTCTTCGATTGCCGCTTTGAGTTTAGGTTGAATATAAAGCGTGAAGCCAATAATGATGATGCCGCCAATGACTGGAACTATAGCGAGATCACCAGCGACAATAAAAATAATGATTAAGAAAAATATCGCGAAGGGGAGATCGACTAAAGTTGTGATCGTTGCCGAAGTTAAAATTTCACGAATGTTATCGAATTCACCTAACTGTTTCGCCATGCCGCCGATACTAGGAGAACGTTTTTCTAGGGGAATACCTATCGCTTTAGCAAAAAGTCGCGAAGACACAATAATATCTACTTTTTTTCCTGCAACATCGATGAGGTAACTTCTAAGTTGCCGCATGATAAGATCGAACATATAAGCAATCGCCGCACCAATCGCTAAAACCCAAAGGGATTCAAAAGCGAGGTTTGGGACGACTTTGTCATACACATTCATAATAAATAACGGTGAAACTAAGGCGAATAAATTCACCAATACAGAAGCGATTAATGCATCACGATAAATGGGTGCTGAATCTTTGAGGGTTTGGACTAACCAGTGGGTTTTATTATCGTGTAGATAAACATCGAAGCCCATGTCGCCACGGTATTCTTGTTTGACTAAGAATAAATATCCCACATATAAGGCTTCGAGCGACTCAATTGTCAGTGTTTCTTCACCGCCCGTCTCGGGTAATTGAATAATTGCTTTATCTGATGCAACATCAAGTTCTCGCAATATACAGGCTTTTTTGTCTTTTAATAATAAAATACAGGGGAGCAATATAGGTGATACTTCGTTTAAGCCTTTTCGAGATAGCTTAGCCGCTAGACCCGCTCTTGAAGCCGCCTGAGGCAATAAGTCGGGTGATAACACGGTACCTGACAAGGGTAAACCTGCCGCAAGCGAATCGCTCGAGCACGGATTGCCAAAATGCTCAGTGAGTAACACTAAACAATCCAGCAAAGGATCCACTAACACTCTTTGTGAGGCTGAAATGGTCCATTGATCAATTTTTTCAGAAGCTGCAGCAGACACCTAATTACTTATCCTTTGGATTTTTATATGGTTATGGCAAGTATCGGTCATGATGGCCTATATTTCTATAGGCCATCCAAGCGATTTTATTAAGGAATCATAGTGCCGTTAGTATTATAAGGGTCTATCAGTGGCGTCACTCCTTGTGGTGCATCTAGTGCCACTGGCGCGGCATCAATAATGAGTGGCCCATTACCATTGGTACCAAGTAAGCCATTAATAATACCTGCATTATCAGCTGCACCATATTGGCTATAGAGGTCAACCCCATCAAGCACAATGTGTTGATCGACAGTCCCATCTTTGTTGGCATCTATATCGATAACGGTAGAGCCATTATCTAATCTAAAGCTGAGATATTCATCTAATGTATTAGCCGTTTCTCCTTGCAGTAAATCACTCAGGTCGAGCTTATCTTCATTCACATTGAAATCCACAATGTGGTCAGTGCCATTATCGGCATCAGCATAGCGCCACACGAAGGTATCTGCACCGCTATCACCACGCAGAACGTCATTACCAAGGCCGCCAATCAGAGTGTCGTTGCCAGCACCACCAATCAAGGTATCGTTGCCAGTGCCTCCATAGAGGGTATCGTTGCCTGCTCCTCCATCTAAATAATCATTACCACCTTGACCAAAGAGAATGTCGTTACCGGCACCACCAAATAAGATGTCTGCTTTATCGTTTGCACCAGATTGGTCAAACTCGTCAGTATGTTCACTGATATATCTGTGAACTTGGGCATCACTAGCATCAGCTAGACCTAGCTTATCGGCAACGTAGGCTTTAATGGCTGCGAAGCCTTGACCGCTGATGCCGGTAAAGTGTATCGCATCACCAAAGATGATATCGTCTCCAACACCGCCATCAAAACGATCTGAGCCTGGAATGGCGTTCACTTGGTCGCCAAGGATGGCATCGGCTAGATCATCAGCATCTATATTCGTTTGAACATTACCATCAGTGTCATAAGGTAATAAGTCAGCCTCATTGATGTTTGCGCCCATGCCGATAGCTTGAACCGTGACGCCAAGGCCCGAGAGCAATGCAAAGCCAGCTTGGGAATTTGTAACTGTATCAGTGCTGGTGTCACTACCGTTACCAGACAAAGCATAGTACTGATAGTTACCTTGGGGATCGGGTCGCATTGCTCCAACAGGGCTCCGGCTCACGCTGTAGAAGTCGTCTACGCGGAACACATTACCATTTTCATCAATCACCACACGTCCGTTAACTGTATAGACTTGGCCGAATACGTAGCCAGTGCCGATGACTTGTGACAAGCTACGATCATTATTGTCCCCCCATGTGTCGTAGACATTTGGGTTACCACCCGCATTAGCATTATAGTAGGTCGGTTTGCCGTCAGTGATAAAGAAGGCAAGATTAGTAGCCCCACTATTATTTTGGGCATCACCATTGGCGAACCAGTTGGCCGTGGTAGTGAATACATCCTCATAGTTGGTGCCGCCGCCGCGGCTCATATCATCTAATGCTTCTTGAAGAATATTCAATGCATTGGGGTCACTAAGATCTACACTGATGCTGCCCTTAGCATGAGTATCAAAATCAACCAAGAAGATGTTCACAGTGCCGCTTTGTGGGCCACCGGCACTGTCTATGAGGGTTTGCAATACCTGGGCTAACTGCAATTTCATCGTCTCTAGCGTATCAGCGTTTATACTACCGGAACTATCGACCATAAAGGCGATATTGTAGTTTTGGCCTGGCAGAATAATGCTGCCATCTAAGTCGCCAACCACAATATTGTGCTCGCTGCCAAAATTGACATCTTGGTTTCCAGGTTCACCTTCAGTGCCCTTGAAGTAATCAAGGCGGATGGTATCTTCACCCGTTGCTGAATTAGTGAGATCGGTCCCTTTTTCTCTGGCAACCGCTTCTACCACCAAGTCCACCTGACCTGCATTTGCTCCGGGAACGCGAATTGTGACTCCAGTCAGCGAAGCGTCCAGTGCATTTTCAGCCCAGAGATTGCCACCAGTCCAGCCATTAGGGCCGTTGTAATCCAGCAGTAGCTTGCCATCATTGTCAGCTACACCGAGTAGCACTCCCTGGTAGAACACTTGCGTGCCAGCGGGCAAACCACTCAATTCAATGGAGTCGAGCAATTCGCTGCCGTCACGATCAGTTAGAGATGCATTGATTTCAACTGGGTAGTCAACATAGGTTGGCTGAACCATGACGAGCTGACCAGTGTTCTTGTCAAGTGTATAAATGCCGTCATCAAATTGAATGTACTCGATATCATGAAGCGCCTTAACGACGGCTGCGCCATTTTCTTTAGTTGTAAAATCAAACCAGATATCGTTTTGAGGATGATATCCACTGCCTTTGGTGATGATGTAATCTGCACGATTGCCCATCAGCACGGCAATATCAGTTCCTGTGTCACCATACAAGCCATCATGGCCTAAACCTGCAACCAGAATGTCATTACCAGTTCCGCCATAGAGTGAATCACCTTGAATATGATCGCCACCAACCAGAACGTCATTGCCGCCGTACCCGTAGAGCATATCACCGCCACCTTGTTGGCTGACAAGGTGATCGTTATTGAATGAACCCAACACTTGATCTTGGCCGCTGGTGGTATCGGTCTTCTTAGCTTCGGTACTAAATGGCTGTTTAGTGAAATCACCACTGCGGAACTGTTCAGTTGTAATCCCTGAGCTGATAAATCCGCTGTAAAGAGGTGTGCCATTAGCGGTCAGTATCACGTCAACCAATGGTTTGTCTGCAACTGGTTGAACAGTAATATTGAGTGTTGCCGTATCTCCCGTATTAGTAGTGTATGTCACAGTTGATACATCGCCTGACCAATGTTGATTAGGTATAAACGTGAACTCTCCATTGGATTGTATTAGCAAGCTACCTATGGAGAGGGCCACTGTTTGACCAGCATTGTAGCTTGTTAGTGCACCGTTATGCATAACGGTAAAGCTGACGACGCTGGTATTGCTTGGATGGTCGTTGGTCAGAAGTTGGCCAGTTACCAACTGATCTTCTTGCTCAGTATAACTTTCGCCAGTTGCATAAATTACGATGGCGGTATCAGAGCCTTCAGCAGAGGTGTTGCCAGCTTTATCCGTTTGCGTCGCGGTTACAGTGATGCTTTGGCCGTTAGCGGGTGTGGTTTCGGTCCAGTTGATGACGCCGTTGGCGTAGGTGTAGTCACCAAAGGTGAGGGTGCCGCTGCCATTATCTGTGAAGTCGGTTAAGCGAAGTTCAATCGCTGCACCGCCATTGATGGTGAGCGTGACATAGCCGCCAGCTTCAAAATCAGTATCGTTGATCGATACGGTTAGCTGCACGTCATCGTTGCCAATTTCAGTCGCCGTTAAGAGGCCATCACCCGGCGTGCCATCATCTACAATCCAGACGGTTGGCGCTGATGGAGGGGTGATATCCAAAACGGTGACATTGACGGTGGTGGTTTCAGTCACGCCGCCCGACGTCACGGTGTAAGTGAAGCTGTCAGTACCATGGAAGTTCGCGCTTGGGGTGTAAGTCACGGTGCCATCGGCATTGATGGTCACGGTGCCGTTGGCGCCATTGGTGACGCCGGTGACGGCGGCATCGCTGTTTTCAAAGGTGTCGTTGTCGAGCACATCAATGATAACGGCGGTGTCTTCGTTGGTGAGGGCGGTGTCGGCCACGATGAT
>NZ_JAKKRH010000053.1:0-27130 GCF_025654465.1 Shewanella sp. SM101 | reverse complement strand
TTGGTGTGCCACCCTGGCGTTCTAGTTTTAACTGTCTCACCCATTTATCCATAGTGGACTTACCAACGTTCATCGCCTTTGCAGCTTCGATGATGCTATGGTTTTTATCGAGGACTAATTGGGCTGCTTCAAGTTTGAATTCAGCACTAAATGTTTTTCTGGTTGTCGATCTCATGTGTTCACCTAAAGTCATCTACGAGGTAATAATATCACCTCTATTTAGGTGGCCAAAATTAGTGTGCCACTACATATAAATACACAATACACTTTTGCCTTTTAGTAAGTTCCACTAAATGGAAGTCAGCCATAAAAATGAAAAGGCACGAGAGTAGTAGTTACGCCTGTTTTATTAAGGACTTCAAAGATGATGTTGGCGTATTGTTTTGGGAAGATCTTGTTGAATATTGTGATTCAAAAACCGTTAAAAAATATATGGAATATAGGCTCAGTTTAGTTAATGCACCTGCTTCCCAAAGGTATGCAAATATTCAAAACTAATCGGGTAGCCGGAGGTATTTAGCCTCCAGCCCCCACACCACCCTGCATGCGGCTCCGCACAGGGTGGTTCATTTAGAACGCCTAACCTGTTTTCTGGTTCGGATAGTGAACCGTGATCCATCCATCTCTCAGTGAATACAATCCTGCTTTCTTAAGATACTCATTACTCAGCGCTTGCTGTATCCCTGGTGTTTTCGAGCTTCGCCACGGCCCTTTGCTTGTAATTCCACAAGCAACGGCCGCTTGGATCCTGACGCCACGTTTGAGTAAGTTTTGTACCTTAGTCCGTGGCTTTCGCCATTGACGGCAGTAGCACATACGTACTCGACGACGGATCCAGTGGTCTAAATCGACACACCCTTGGTAAGCGTTGGCTATGCCAAAGTAGTTGATCCTGCCTTGCATGTATTGCCGCACTTTAAACAATTAATAGCTCACGCTCACGCCCCAATTGCGGTTTGTCAGTCGTCTTATCTTTTGTTTGAAGATGTGCAGTGTTTTGACATGCCACTGGATCTTTCCGCGGTTAAAGGTAAACTGTGTGGAACACTGAATTTGGCCCTTTAGTAAGAGGTTTAGATTTAACTCATGGCAATTTATGTACTCTACAAATTCAAATGACCTTGTTTCCTAAATCGGTTGAACCAAAGCCGTAGCCGCTGATCTGAACGGCATCGCCTGTCAACTTACCCAACAACCGTGTCAAAACCTCGCTATAAAACAACCAACTGGAAGTAATACAACCAAGCTTTAATCAACCGCGGTTGGATAGATGAGGATACAATTACTAAGTGGAAAGCCAAGGTAGAGCAGCCCAAGAAAGGTAGCCCTCAGAGTTTAAGCGACTTAGCCATTACCACTGCGTTAATGGTTAAGCGTATTTTCTCTATACGACTGCGAGCCCTACAGGGTTTCATCAATTCGATATTTAAACTGGGTGACATCCCAATATCTTGCCCGCATTACACCTGCATCAGTAAACGTCCAATATTGCTTTTAAAACCAAGATTCGTGGCGCCATTATATAGTATCTTGTAAGCTACAAAGCATGTCAAATGTTAGTAATGCTACACAGTGCCTGATAAATCAGTGCTGATTTATTATGAAACTTTTAACATGCTCTAAAGGACATTTGACGACAAATTTAACTTTTGGATACAACGGTATTAGTTTAATTTTTGTGCAGACCTTGAAAAATCCCATTACGCCCTAATGTCTATTTTGAGGGAAATCCCTCTTAAATTCTAAGGATAATTAACATGAGTCTTAAGCCTGGTCCGAAACCAATAGCTGAATCGACAGGGAAACCTGATCAACGCCGACGTGACAATAAAAATACTCCCGGCAATACCCCAGATTTAAAACCTAGTAAATCATCAAAAAAATAATAAAAGTTATGAAAGGCTACTTTGAAGTAGCCTTTTTACCATTCCCCTTAAAACGTCACTTTAAATACTGCTCAGTTTCTTAATCGGTTGCAACTGTTGTGATTAGTTTCATTTATAGACCAACTAAATGCTTACGATAAAATAGCCAACTTGAACAAGTTTAGTTAATCACTAATTCGCTAAACGATTTTTAGTGTTATTATGTAGTGAACCACAAACTCTCAGAGCTTAGAAGATTTTAGTGTCCCAAAATGAGTTCGCAGATCGAGAGATTGCTGATAAACTGACTATGTATGCATTTTTATACTGCTCAAATCTGCTTGGAAAAACTAGAGTTTCACATGTTTTTATTAAAATGCAGTTCAGTTTCAAATGAACTAATTATCTTGAAGAACAGCATCATTTAAAATACTAATATTAGATAAAACTCGATGTTTTGTTCCTAATGGGATAGTGACATATAATAATGTATTTTATGTTCCAAGAATGCCCTTAATTTTACTGCAATAGCATATGACGATTCTGCGATATCAAACATTTAGGATAGCTATTCAAATTTTTACGAATTTAGCTGTGCGCTCTAAGATAGACATCAATTCCAAAGTTATTGAAAAATCGACTTGTACTATATTTGGGATATATGGTCGAATTATTCTGTGGGTAATATCTTTGATTATTTCAGGCAGATTTAAATTTAAATCAACTCCTATGTGCCAACTACGGTAGTGGTCAACATAAAAATCGTCAATAGCATCTTGTGCCAACATGTTTGGCACGAAACAGGCACAAATAAAGGAATATGGCAAATTTTGAGGAAACATCGATAAATGTAGGTTAAGCAATCAAAGCATCATCAGGCAGAACTAAGGAGGAGGGCATGCTTGAATGTCACTGCAAAAAAATGTGTTTAGGCACGAAAGTTTTACATTAGGCACAAATATAAATTGAGAATCTTAATGGGAGATTATAGTAAATTTAAGTTTTATAGGCAGTTATAGCAAGAAATGGTACACCCGAGTGGACTCGAACCACCGACCCCTACCATGTCAAGGTAGTGCTCTAACCAACTGAGCTACGGGTGCACTGTTTGAATTTCAAATTTAGACTCTTTGAAGAGAGTGGTACACCCGAGTGGACTCGAACCACCGACCCCTACCATGTCAAGGTAGTGCTCTAACCAACTGAGCTACGGGTGCACTGTTTGAATTTCAAATTTAGACTCTGTGAAGAGAGTGGTACACCCGAGTGGACTCGAACCACCGACCCCTACCATGTCAAGGTAGTGCTCTAACCAACTGAGCTACGGGTGCATCGCAAAATTTAACAAGCTATTCAAAAGCGTTGCGCCTTGGAACGAGCGCTATATTAGGGGCATAGCGCAGGGCTGGCAAGCAAAAAAACAAATTTGTCGTCAAATGGTGAATTGCTGTGCAACTTGCCCAGTGTTTCAACAACGCCGCCGATAAAACCGCAATTTCTTATTCGCTTTACTTCAGAGAATGCATCGAAATCAAACTGATAAACCAAAAGGCGAGCACTGTCGCTCGCCATTAATGCAATCAATGGTGAACACTGTCACCTTCAATAAGGCTCAAATGCACGCCATGCTTTTGGATGTAACGCAGACGAATGAAAAATAACAGCGCTGCAGAGGTCAAGCCCGCAATCAATCCTGCCCAGAATCCATGGGCGCCCATCGCGGGAACGATATGGTCCGTATAAGCTAAGGTATAACCGATTGACATACCAATCCCCCAGTAGGAAAACAGCGTGATATAAAAGGCGCTGCGTGTATCTTTATAACCGCGAAGAGCACCCGCTGCGACCACTTGAACTGAATCAGATAATTGATACAGGGCTGCCATCAACATCAAGCTGCCGGCTAGGGCAACCACTTCAGGATCACCATTATAAAGTTTCGCAATTTGGAATCTAAATAATACGGTCAAAACCGCTGTCGTTAGAGCAAGGGATAGTGCCAGCCATAAGCCCACTTTAGTGACCACCGCGGAAATATCAGCGCGATCACGGCCTAAGTAATAACCAATCCGAATCGATACCGCGATACCGATAGATAACGGCAGCATAAATACGATGGCAGAAAAGTTGAGCGCAATCTGGTGACTTGCGACCACTGTTGCGCCAAGTGGCGCGAGTAACAGCGCTATGATGGCAAATAAACTCACTTCAAAAAACAGCGCCATTGCTATCGGCATGCCGAGTTTGGTCATTTTCTTCATCGTTTCAAAGTCTGGACGATGAAATTTACTGAATGGAGCTAAAGCCGCGAATTTTTTATGTAACTGCATGTAAATGGTCATGGCAACTAGCATGGCCCAGAATACGAGAGCAGTGGCGATACCACAGCCTGCGCCGCCCATGGCCGGTACGCCAAAGTGTCCATAAATAAAAATATAGTTAGCGGGGATGTTCACTGCTAAGCCGACAAAGCCAATGACCATAGTAGGTAAAGTGTAAGAAATCCCTTCACTACAGCCGCGTAGCACTTGATAAAGCACAAATGCGGGCGCGCCCCATAAAATACCGTCGAGATATCCTATGGTTAAGCGGTATAATTCGGGTTCTAAATCCATATGGCTAAGCACAAAGGGCGCAGATGCAAGGAAAACCATCACGCCAATGCCGCCAATGATGGCAAGATAGGCACCTTGAAAGGCCAAAGGTTGGATAGCTTTTTGATTATTCGCGCCATTATAGTGGGCAAATAAAGGCGTAAAAGCCATCAGTAAACCTTGGACGAACAGAATAGCGGGTAACCAAAGGCTAGTGCCGACCGCAACAGCGGCCATATCAACCGCGCTAACACGGCCCGCCATAACGGTATCAATAAAGCCCATCATGGTCTGAGTGACCTGAGCTATTAGCACCGGCAGCGCCAATTGGATTAAACGTTTGGCTTGATAGCCTGAATGATTCATAAATACAGCCTTTAACGATTAAGCGAGCAGAAAATGTTTACAGGTATAGTTCAAGCCACCTGCGAGGTGGTTGCAATACATAAGAAAGATGGCCTAAATACCCTTGAGGTAGCGTTCGAACCTGATTTGCATGAGGGACTTGCGATTGGTGCAAGTGTGGCAAATAACGGGGTATGTCTTACTGTGACTCAGGTCGTTGATGATAGGGTATTTTTCGATGTAGTGGAAGAGACCTTGCGACTGACGAATCTGGCTAATTTGTCTATAGGTCAAAGCGTTAATGTTGAGCGTTCGTTAACTTTTGGTAGTGAAATTGGTGGGCACATTCTCTCTGGCCATATCCATACGAAAGCCAAAGTCATCGATATCAGCCATACAGAACAACATTATGATCTGACACTTGGCATTGAGCCTAAATGGATGGATTACATTTTTTATAAAGGTTTTGTTGGGGTCAACGGCTGCAGTTTAACGGTTGGCGAGGTGAGTGACTCAGGCTTTAAATTGCACTTAATCCCTGAAACCTTAAAGCTGACCAATTTAAGCCAGTGCAAAGTGGGGGATGAACTCAATATCGAGATCGACAGCCAAACGCAAGTTATCGTCGACACAGTCGAGCGCGTGCTGGCCAGGCGTTTTAACGAACAAGCACGTTAGTTTCGTGACATCGCAGCGGGTAGTGCAATCTCGTTTAATAGATTTGCTCGTCGTCTGAATCGATATACAGCTCAACCGTCCGTCTCGATTCATCGATGTGTAAGCGTAAGTGAATCGGATTACAACAAATTCGGCAGTCATCGTAATAATCTTGGTCTCCACAGCTGGCATCGATACTGATATCTTGATGGTGCCCGCAGTGGGGACAAGCAATAACTTTGTTCATGACTCTCATGGTGCAACTCCTTATCGCCAATAGAGCGAATCGCTCTGCTCAATCAACGCATCTCATACTTCGTACGCTTATCGCTTATATTGTCTGCGCTTTGTCGATATTCGAAACCTGAGTGCGCTTTATGTGCTTTCCATTTGAGTATACAGCAGAGTGCAGTGCACTGACTTAGATGAAGTAGGTCTCAAAACCCAGCATGATAGACCTTCTGGTTAAATATTTTCTTGTTGGATCATTATCTCTTCTAAAAACTAGTCCTTTACCGTCACTAACCCCTCCATTTCACTGCTGTGTAACACGCCATCGCGGGCATCTTGGGTAATATCCAGCGTTAAACGCTGCATCTGTTGCTCAAGTTCACTTTTAATATCAACGAGTAACACTTGAGTATCAATCAAAGATTTGCTTGTGATTTTCACCTGCGGCTCAGGTAAAGCGGTTTCAGTGTGCGTGAGTGTTACAGCCAGTAGAATGCAGTTCAACATATCAACTCCCTTGTCATGTTTTCAGTGATGCCCAATAAACTGGCGCTAGAATAGGGGAGTTAGATGACCAAGAAGTTACCAAGACACTGCAAAATCATGAATTTGCTTTTTGTTTCCAATCCCAATTCTGGTCAATATGCTTGCGCCTTTTAGCTACAATCCCTTAGAATAAACGCCCTGCTACGCAAGGCGGCTAAGACTCCTGTACTGTCTTAACCTAGCGAGCATTTCTCTTACATTAACTAAAACCAAGTGGCCCTACGTGTGGGTCACCACTGGAAAGGACATTTCATGCCTGTAATTACACTTCCCGATGGTAGCAAACGCGAGTTTGCTCATGCTGTATCGACCCTCGATGTTGCCGCCGATATTGGCCCTGGTTTAGCGAAAGCTTGTATCGCTGGCCGCGTTAATGGCGAATTAAAAGATGCTTGCGATCTCATTGAAACCGATGCTGAGCTATCAATCATTACCGCCAAAGACGAAGAAGGTGTTGAAATTCTTCGCCATTCTTGCGCGCATTTATTAGGTCACGCGATTAAGCAAATGTGGCCAGAAACCAAGATGGCGATTGGTCCTGTTATCGATAATGGCTTCTACTATGATATCGACCTTGAGCACAAGTTGACTCAAGATGACATCGACGCATTAGAAAAGCGCATGCTTCAACTGGCAAAAACCAACTATGACGTAGTAAAACGTGTCGTTAGCTGGCAAGAAGCCCGTGATACATTCGCTGCGCGCGGTGAAGATTATAAGATTGCCATTCTGGATGAGAACATCAGCAAAGACGCGACGCCTGCGCTGTATCATCACGAAGAATACACTGACATGTGTCGTGGACCGCACGTACCTAACATGCGTTTCTGCCAGCATTTTAAATTAATGAGCATTGCCGGCGCTTATTGGCGTGGCAACTCAGAAAACAAGATGTTGCAACGTATCTATGGTACCGCTTGGGCCGACAAAAAAGCCCTGAGCACACACTTAACCCGTCTTGAAGAAGCGGCTAAGCGTGACCACCGTAAAATCGGTAAGCAGCTCGACTTGTATCACATGCAAGAAGAAGCGCCGGGTATGGTGTTTTGGCATAACGACGGTTGGAGCATCTTCCTCGAATTAGAAAGATTCATTCGCCGTAAGCTAAACCAATACACTTACCAAGAAGTGAAAGGTCCATTAATGATGGACCGCGTGTTGTGGGAACGTTCTGGTCACTGGGATAAATACTCAGAAGCCATGTTCACGACCAGCAGCGAAAACCGCGAATACGCTATCAAACCAATGAACTGCCCTGGCCACGTGCAGATCTTCAACCAAGGGCTGAAATCTTACCGTGATCTACCATTGCGTATGGCGGAATTTGGTTGCTGTCACCGTAATGAACCTTCAGGCTCGTTACACGGATTAATGCGTGTACGTGGCTTTACGCAAGATGACGCCCATATTTTCTGTACTGACAGCCAAGTTCAAGAGGAAGTGAGTGCCTGTATCCAGATGGTTTACGATACTTACGCTACCTTCGGCTTTGAAAATATCGTAGTAAAACTGTCGACTCGCCCAGAGAAACGTATCGGTGACGATGCGATGTGGGACAGAGCGGAAGAAGCACTTAAGCAAGCTCTGCGTGCCAATAATATTGAATTCACTATTTTGCCAGGCGAAGGCGCGTTCTACGGACCCAAAATCGAATTTACTTTACACGATTGTTTGGACCGAGCGTGGCAATGTGGTACTGTGCAGCTCGATTATGCGTTGCCAAGCCGTCTTGGTGCAACTTACGTTGCCGAAGATAACAGCCGTCAGACCCCAGTGATGATCCATCGTGCTATTTTAGGCTCTTTGGAACGATTCTTGGGTATCTTGATAGAAGAATATGCAGGACGTTTCCCAACTTGGTTAGCCCCAATGCAAGTTGTCGTGATGAATATCACCGATAAACAGGCTGATTATGTTGAAGAAGTCGTAAAATTCTTCAAAGAACAAGGTATTCGAGCGTCTTTTGACTTGAGGAATGAGAAAATAGGCTTTAAAATACGCGAGCACACCTTAAGGCGTGTCCCTTATTTGTTGGTCGTTGGCGATCAAGAAATGGAAAATAAGGAAGTAGCGGTGCGTACCCGTGATGGTATCGATTTAGGTAAGATGCGACTTGAAGATTTCGCCACTAAAATCCATCAACAGATTTCGCTCCGTAGTCTCAAATTGTTGGAGGAATAGGTCATAAAGATCAAAAAAACAGCAGGGCGTCAGCCGGCCCCTAATAGAATCAATGAAGAAATCACAGGTGTACCAGAAGTACGCTTAACAGGCATTGATGGTGAAGCTATTGGTGTGGTAAGCATCAGAGATGCTCAGAATTTGGCAGATGAAGCAGGTGTAGACCTAGTAGAAATCAGCCCAAATGCTGAACCTCCAGTATGTCGCATTATGGACTACGGTAAGTTCCTTTTTGATAAGGCTAAGTCAGCCAAGGAACAAAAGAAGAAGCAAAAGCAGGTTCAGGTCAAGGAAATTAAATTCCGTCCTGGAACTGACGAAAACGACTATCAGGTAAAACTACGCAACCTGATACGTTTTCTGGAAGACGGGGACAAAGCGAAGATTACGCTTCGTTTCCGAGGTCGCGAAATGGCACACCAAAACCTAGGTATGGATCTATTGAACCGTATCAAGGCTGATTTGGACGAGTATGCGGTTGTTGAATCTTTCCCGAAAATGGAAGGCCGACAAGCAATTATGGTGCTAGCGCCTAAAAAGAAATAAGTAGGGCAAAACTTAAAGTAGCAAAGGTCTATGGCCTTTGCTCGCCTTGCTTTTTATTAAACATCCCAATGCGGAGTTTTAGAAATGCCTAAAATGAAAACAGACAAGGGTGTAGCGAAGCGTTTTAAGAAAACCGCTAATGGTTTCAAGCGCAAGCAAGCACACTTACGTCACATTTTGACGAAAAAAAGCACTAAACGTAAACGTCACTTACGTGCCAAATGTTTAGTATCAAAAGCTGACGTTCCAGCAATCGCGCGTCAATTACCTTACGCTTAATTTAGGAGATTAGAAAATGCCAAGAGTTAAGCGTGGTGTAACCGCTCGTGCTCGTCACAAGAAAGTTTTAAAACTAGCTAAAGGTTATTATGGCGCTCGTAGCCGTACTTACCGTGTTGCTGTTCAAGCAGTAACTAAAGCTGGTCAATATGCTTACCGTGACCGTCGTCAGAAAAAACGTCAATTCCGTCAACTTTGGATTGCACGTATTAATGCTGCTGCTCGTCAAAATGGTCTGTCTTACAGCCGTTTCATCAACGGTCTGAAAAAGGCGTCTATCGAAATCGATCGTAAGATTTTGGCTGACATCGCTGTATTCGATAAAGTTGTATTTGCAACTTTAGTTGAAAAAGCAAAAGAAGCGTTAAACTAAGAAATTAGTTTGTTGCTGTAGAGAAGGGACCATTTGGTCCCTTTTTTTGTGCGCCATTTTTGGCTTAACGAAATAATTTTACTTACCTAAGAACTTATATAAGTACTATCTAAGTGGTGCGGAATTAAGAATCGCAAAGGAAAGAAATGTGCGTGCGTGAACAATATTAATTGGCACAGCCTGCAAAAAATTTTGCTATTGCTTAACGATTTTGACCTAAAAAAATAGCAGGCTAAGCCTGCTATTCGTTGAAAAATCGAGTCTAGTTACTTTTTAGCGTCTAAATAACGCTCTGCATCGAGTGCGGCCATACAGCCTGTACCGGCAGAAGTAATAGCTTGACGATAATGTTGGTCCATCACATCACCACAGGCATAAACACCTTCGATACTGGTTTGCGTGGCGTTACCTTGCAAGCCACTCTGAACTTTTAAATAACCGTGGTTCATTTCCAACTGGCCTTCAAAAATACCGGTATTAGGGCTGTGACCAATAGCGACGAACACGCCAGCAACGGATAAGTCAGTGATCGAACCATCTTTAGTGCTCTTCATCTTTAGACCTGTCACACCCATGGCATCACCAACCACTTCATCCATGGTTTGATCTAAGTGAAGGATGATGTTGCCATTGGCGACTTTGTCCATCAGACGGTCGATCAAGATTTTTTCTGAGCGGAAGGTGTCACGGCGATGGATGAGGTGAACTTCAGCAGCAATATTGCTTAAGTACAGTGCTTCTTCAACGGCGGTGTTGCCGCCACCGATCACTGCGACTTTTTGATTGCGATAGAAGAAGCCATCACAGGTTGCACAGGCTGATACACCGCGACCTTTGAAAGCTTCTTCTGACTCTAACCCTAAGTAGCGGGCAGATGCACCAGTTGCGATGATCAGCGCATCACAGGTGTACTCGCCGTTATCGCCTTTCAAACGGAAAGGGCGCTCGGTAAGGGTCACTTCGTTGATATGATCGAACAAGATTTCAGTATCGAACTTTTCAGCATGCTTCTGCATACGTTCCATCAAGGCTGGACCCGTTAAGTCGTCAGCATCGCCTGGCCAGTTTTCAACTTCAGTCGTCGTGGTTAATTGACCACCTTGCTGCATACCTGTGATCATCACAGGTTTTAAATTCGCACGCGCAGCATAAACGGCTGCGGTATATCCTGCTGGGCCTGAACCCAAAATCAATAAGTTACAATGTCTGACCTGGCTCATTTTTATCTCCGTGCCTTTAGCAAATTGCAAGGATTGTAGGGAATTTACCTGTGGGGGTAAAGTGTTGGAGGGCGATTCTTTTAGATTGCACTAATCGAGTCCATCCGTTTTAGTATGGAGAGTGTCAGTTTTACTTTACTGTGAGAACATAAATAGCTTAAGTGTGAACCACGAAATGAAGCACGGGATGAGCTTGTATGAATATGATGGTACGATCGTAGTGAAGCCTATTTCTACCCAATAAAAAATCGGCCTCAATAGTATCGAGACCGATTTGAATTACATACTAAGTAAAGCCAGCTTAAATCCACATAAAAAGTTAAGTTAATTAAAAACTTATACTAATAGTGTCGCAGGAGATGTGAACGCTAAGTTTAAGGCGTGAGCCACTTCCTTACACACCACTTTACCGTGCATGACGTTTAAGCCATTAAGAAAATGCTTGTCTTGCAACAGCGCTTCTTTATAGCCTAAATTTGCTAACTTGAGAATGTACGGTAAAGTTGCATTGTTAAGCGCAAATGTTGAAGTACGAGCGACCGCACCAGGCATATTTGCAACACAGTAATGCACAACATCATCAACGATATAGGTAGGATCTTGGTGAGTAGTGGCATGTGAAGTTTCAACACAACCGCCTTGATCGATCGCCACGTCAACGATAGCGCTGCCAGGCTTCATACGTGAAATCATGCTACGAGTAACCAATTTGGGCGCCGCAGCACCTGGAATTAGTACACCACCGATCACAAGATCGGCTTCAATAACATGACGTTCAATTGCATCCGCAGTTGAGTAAATGGCTTTTACAGCAGAACCGAATTGCACATTTAAACGACGTAGAGCATCAATACTGCGATCAAGCACAACAACATCAGCACCCATACCAACTGCCACTTGTGCTGCATTAGTACCAACCATACCGCCGCCAATAATGACGACTTTAGCAGGCTCAACCCCCGGTACGCCGCCCAATAACATACCGCGGCCACCAGAAGATTTCTCTAATGCCATAGCACCAGCTTGGATTGACATACGACCAGCGACTTCAGACATAGGAGCAAGCAAAGGCAGGCCACCACGATCGTCTGTCACAGTTTCATAAGCGATACATACGGCACCACTTTTGATTAAATCTTCAGTTTGCGGTAAATCTGGAGCAAGATGCAGATAAGTAAATAAAATCTGATCGTGACGCAACATAGCGCGTTCAACTGCTTGAGGCTCTTTTACTTTTACAATCATCTGCGCTTTAGCAAAAACTTCAGCAGCAGTCGCTAAAATTGTGGCGCCAGCATCAATATAATCTTGATCTGAAAAACCAATACCTATGCCTGCATTTGTTTCAACAAAAACGTCGTGACCTTTGATCGCCAACTCGCGAACACTAGAAGGAACCATACCGACACGATATTCGTGGTTTTTAATTTCCTTGGGAACACCAATAATCATCTCTGAGCCTCAATTGCCTGAAATCCCACTTTTAATGGGCATAATTGTTATTTTATCGTGACCTGAACGTGATTAATTCAGGGATATCTAGTATAGTATCGGCGACGCAGTTTATGCTGCTGAACTTTCGGCATACGTAGAATAAAATGTTGTTTTAGTGATAAAGCAAGGTTAAATAAATGGCATATAATAAAAAGAGTCCTGTAAAAGACTTGGATCGCATCGATCGCAACATTCTTAATGAACTACAACTTGATGGCCGCATTTCAAATGTGGAATTGTCAAAAAGAGTCGGACTAAGTCCAACTCCCTGTTTAGAAAGAGTAAAACGTCTCGAAAAGCAAGGTTACATCAATGGCTATACCGCATTGGTGAATCCTCATTTCTTGGGTGCATCCCTACTGGTATTCGTGGAAATCACATTAAGCCGTGATACTCCCGAAGTGTTTGATAAGTTTAACCGTGCAGTGCAACTACTCGATGATATTCAAGAATGTCATCTGGTTTCAGGCGATTTTGACTACTTACTGAAAACTCGTGTTTCAGATATGTCGGCTTATCGTCGCTTGTTAGGTGAAACTTTATTGAAATTACCTTCTGTTTCCGACACGCGTACTTATGTTGTGATGGAAGAAGTTAAGCACACCAGTCGTGTAGCGATAAATCATCTACTCTCAGATATCTAATTACCCTGATTGTTTGGTTTTACAATAAGGGGCTTAGGCCCCTTATTTATCAGTAACGTCGATATATCCATCTCATTTAACGCCTATTGCTATTAGCCTTGTATTGCCCTTAAGTTTACGAACTTAGGGGCTTCTTTTGTGGCATTTTTAAACAAATTTGTTAACGGAAGTGTTTGTGTAATAACTCATTCCTCCCCAAAAGCACACTAAAACACCTCAATAGACTAAATTTTGCCAATCATGACCAATTCTGTATAGAAAAACAGGCTAATGTGCTCCACATTTAGTGGGATTCTGGTATCGTTAGCCCACCTGTTTTCACTTTTATGGATTACGTCGTTTGTCTCAAGGAAATAGTGTACGCACGCTCACTGGCCTGCAACGTCTGCTGGAAGGCGGACTCATCATTTGTTGTGTTCTCGCCACTTATATTTTGCTCGCATTGACGAGTTTTAGTCCGTCTGATCCTGGTTGGAGTCAGTCGCATTTTCAAGGCGATATTAAAAACTGGACCGGAGCAGTAGGGGCTTGGATTGCCGATATTCTGTTATATTTCTTCGGCGTTACGGCTTATATCATGCCAATCATTGTCGCATCGACGGGTTGGTTATTGTTCAAACGTGCCCATCATTTACTTGAAATTGATTACTTTTCAGTGGCCCTGAGATTGATTGGATTTTTACTGATCATTCTGGGATTTTCTGCTTTGGCGAGCATGAATGCCAACAACATCTACGAGTTTTCGGCAGGCGGAGTGGCGGGTGATGTCATAGGCCAAGCCATGTTGCCGTATTTTAATAAACTCGGCACTACCTTATTACTGCTGTGTTTCTTGGGCTCAGGCTTTACGCTGTTGACTGGGATTAGCTGGCTGACTGTGGTCGAGAAAATCGGCTTAGTCTCTATTTGGATTTATAAAAAGTTAAAATTATTGCCGCAAGCGATGAAGCGTGAGCATGAAACCGAGGATACCCGTGGTTTTATGTCCGTGGTGGATAAGTTTAAACAGCGCCGTGAATCCCAGTACGTGCTAGAAAAGCCCCCCATAGTTGAAAAGCCTAAGGTGCGTGAGCGTCATATTGGTCGTAGAGCTGAGATAACCCCAACGCTATATGCTGCCACTGATGATATGGTCATTGAACCAGAAGGTATTATTACTGAAACTGAGAATAATTCGTCGCCAAAAAACAAACTATCGGCGCTTGCAAAAATTCTGAGCTTGAATGGCAGTAAAAGTAAGAGTGCACAACGGGTTGAGCCACAAATCGATAATGATGATTTGGCCGCCCATGGCAATTTTGAAGCGCCACCTTGGTTAGCTGAACCTCAGCATTCAAATGCCGATGAGCAAGGCAGTGCCGATTTTAATTCGCATTCATTCGATCATGATGACAATGAGCCTGTGTTTAGCAGTCAAGCATTTACAGAAGATGAAGACGATGAAAGTCTCGGTTTTAGCGATGATGACGTCATTGATTTTGATACCAAAGTGTCAACAGGTGCAGTGAATCAAGCGCAGCGTAATAAGCAAGATCAAAAAGCTAAAATTGTCGATGGCATTGTGGTGTTGCCAGGACAAGAAGACAAACCCGCACCGAAAAAACCGATGGATCCTCTGCCGAGTATTAACTTGCTCGACATACCTGACCGTAAGAAGAATCCGATCAGCCCAGAGGAATTGGATCAAGTCGCCCGCCTTGTTGAGCTTAAATTGGCCGATTTCAACATCATCGCCAATGTAGTGGGAGTGTATCCAGGCCCTGTGATCACACGCTTTGAATTAGAATTAGCGCCAGGCGTTAAAGCGTCAAAAATCTCTAATCTATCAAAGGATTTAGCTCGTTCATTGCTGGCTGAAAGTGTGCGCGTGGTTGAAGTTATTCCGGGTAAGGCTTATGTCGGACTCGAATTACCCAATAAATTCCGCGAAACCGTGTTCATGCGCGATGTGTTAGATTGTGCCGCCTTTACTGAGAGTAAATCCAACTTAACTATGGTGTTAGGCCAAGATATTGCTGGTGACCCCGTTGTTGTTGATCTTGGTAAAATGCCACATTTATTGGTAGCCGGTACTACAGGCTCTGGTAAGTCTGTGGGTGTAAACGTGATGATCACCAGCTTACTGTATAAGTCTGGCCCAGAAGATGTACGCTTTATCATGATCGACCCCAAAATGTTGGAATTGTCTGTATATGAAGGCATTCCGCATTTGCTATGTGAAGTGGTGACCGACATGAAAGAAGCTGCCAATGCGCTGCGTTGGTGTGTCGGCGAGATGGAACGTCGCTACAAGCTGATGTCTATGATGGGTGTACGTAACATCAAGGGCTATAACGCTAAAATTGCCGAGGCGAAGGCCAATGGCGAAGTGATTTTAGATCCTATGTGGAAGTCTTCTGACAGCATGGAGCCAGAAGCGCCTGCGTTAGATAAGCTCCCATCGATTGTTGTCGTGGTCGATGAATTTGCTGACATGATGATGATTGTTGGTAAAAAAGTTGAAGAGTTGATTGCCCGTATTGCCCAAAAAGCGCGTGCCGCAGGCATACATTTAATTCTTGCAACCCAAAGACCGTCAGTGGATGTGATCACTGGTTTGATTAAGGCCAACATTCCCACACGTATGGCGTTCCAAGTGTCATCGCGTATCGATTCGCGCACCATTTTAGATCAACAGGGTGCCGAAACCTTGCTTGGTATGGGTGACATGTTATTTTTGCCACCGGGTACCGCGGTACCGAATCGTGTTCATGGTGCGTTCGTTGATGATCATGAAGTTCACCGTGTCGTTGCCGATTGGTGCGCCCGTGGCAAACCGCAATATATCGAAGAAATCCTCAACGGTGCCAGTGATGGTGAACAAGTATTATTGCCTGGTGAAACCGCTGAATCAGACGAAGAATACGATCCGTTATACGATGAAGCAGTCGCCTTTGTGACTGAAACTCGTCGCGGCTCGATTTCAAGCGTACAGCGTAAATTTAAGATTGGTTATAACCGTGCAGCCCGCATTATTGAACAGATGGAAGCACAAGGTATTGTTTCTGCTCAAGGCCACAACGGTAACCGTGAAGTCTTAGCACCGCCAGCACCAAAACATTATTAAGCCGCGCTAAGGCGTAGCTTTGATACACCCAAGGGTTTTACAGGGTAAGGAATAAAATGAAAAAACGATTATGCGCTGTGTTGTTAGCTTCACCTTTGCTATTTAGCGCGGCTGTGTTTGCCGATGATGCGCAGCAGCTCAGGGAAAAATTGATTGGTACCGCGTCACTAAAAGCCGATTTCAAACAAACCGTAACAGATGTCAATAAAAAGGTTATTCAAACAGGGTCTGGCATTTTTGCCTTAGCGTATCCGAATCAATTTTATTGGCATTTAACCCAGCCCGATGAATCGCAGATTGTCGCTGATGGTAAAGATTTGTGGATCTACAATCCTTTCGCCGAAGAGGTGGTCATCATGGATTTTGCTGAAGCAATCAATGCATCTCCCATCGCATTGCTCGTCCACCGCGACGATGCGACTTGGTCACAGTATTCAGTGTCCAAGAAACAAGATTGCTATGAGATCAAACCTAAGGCGATTGATTCGGGCATATTGTCCGTCAATGTGTGTTTCAAAAATGCCCTGTTAGTCAACTTTAATGTTGCCGATGATAAAGGTAATTTAAGCCTGTTTGATTTAAGCAATCAGCAAGCCATCACAAATAAAGACAAAGCCTTGTTCACCTTTGTGATCCCAGACAGCGTCGATGTTGATGATCAACGTCGTAAAGCAGCGCATTAGGCTATCGCGTGAGCAGTTTATCGTTTAATTTTGCGCCCGATTTTCGTCCCTTGGCCGCGCGCATGCGGCCAAGAACGATTGGCGAGTACATAGGTCAAGCCCATTTACTGGGTGAGGGCCAACCACTACGTAAAGCATTGGAAGCAGGGCGCGCCCATTCTATGATGTTGTGGGGACCGCCGGGCACAGGTAAAACAACCTTAGCCGAATTAATCGCACATTATTCAAATGCTCACGTTGAACGCATTTCAGCGGTCACTTCTGGCGTTAAGGACATTCGCGCCGCGATTGAGCAAGCAAAAGCCGTTGCAGAATCCCGTGGCCAACGTACCTTATTGTTTGTCGATGAAGTCCACCGATTCAATAAGAGTCAGCAAGATGCCTTTCTGCCATTTATTGAAGATGGCACAGTGATCTTTATCGGCGCGACCACAGAAAATCCGTCTTTTGAAATCAATAATGCCTTACTCTCGCGGGCAAGGGTCTATCTTATCAAGCGCTTAAGCCATGATGAAATCGCCCATATAGTGACTCAAGCCTTAAACGATAACGAGCGCGGTTTAGGCCTACGACAATTTGTAATGCCAACCGATGTGCTCACCACATTGGCACAACTTTGTGATGGTGATGCCCGTAAAGCGTTAAATCTTATTGAGTTGATGAGTGATATGCTCATCGACGGTGGCACCTTTACCACTGAAATGTTAATTCAAGTGGCGGGGCACCAAGTTGCTGGTTTTGATAAGAACGGTGATCAGTTTTACGATTTAATCTCGGCTGTACATAAATCCATTCGCGGCTCAGCACCCGATGCCGCGTTGTATTGGTTTTGTCGAATATTAGAAGGCGGTGGCGATCCGCTTTACGTGGCAAGGCGCTTACTGGCGATTGCCTCTGAAGATGTGGGCAATGCCGATCCTGCAGCGATGACTATCGCACTGAATGCCTGGGATTGTTTTCACCGTGTTGGCCCCGCAGAAGGTGAGCGAGCAATAGCACAAGCCATTGTTTACCTTGCCAGCGCGCCGAAGAGCAACGCTGTGTATACCGCATTTAAGGCGGCGCGTGCGTTAGCTCGCGAAACAGGGCAAGTCGAAGTGCCACACCATTTACGCAATGCACCGACTCAGTTAATGAAAGACATCGGCATGGGAGCTGGGTATCGATATGCCCACGATGAAGCCAATGCCTATGCCAGTGGTGAAAATTATTTCCCCGAATCCCTGCAAACAGCACAGTTTTATTTTCCGACTGAGCGAGGGTTTGAGAAGCGGATCAAAGATAAATTGGCGCAATTAGCCCAGTTAGATCAAGCCAGTGAGAACAAAAGATATGACTAACATCTTATTAGTGGCTTTCGGCGGGTCAATTGGAGCAGTTTTACGCTATCTTATTTCAATATTCATGATCCAAGTATTTGGCAGCAGTTTTCCTTTTGGTACACTGTTGGTTAATGTTATAGGTTCATTTTTTATGGGCGTAATTTACGCTCTGGGGCAAATGAGTCATATCAGCCCTGAACTCAAAGCGCTTATAGGTATCGGTCTATTAGGTGCTTTGACAACGTTTTCGACTTTCTCTAATGAAACCTTGTTGCTGATGCAAGAAGGGGATTGGCTGAAGGCGATTTTGAATGTGGTGTTGAATCTAAGTCTATGTTTATTCATGGTGTACTTAGGTCAACAACTGGTTTTTTCTCGCATTTAACTATTAAGAATATATCACATGTTAGATCCTAAATTTTTGCGCAACGAATTAGAAGTTACCGCTGAGCGACTGGCTACCCGTGGCTTTATTTTAGACATAGCTCATCTCATTCAATTAGAAGAAAAGCGTAAGTCACTGCAAGTGGCTACCGAAGAATTACAAGCGTCGCGTAATGCCATCTCCAAATCCATTGGCCAAGCTAAAGCCCGTGGTGAAGATGTTGACGCGATTATGGCGCAAGTGGGCGATTTAGGTTCACAGTTGGATGCCAAAAAGATTGAACTGGCCGCCGTACTTGAAGAAGTCAATGCCATTGCCATGTCTATGCCTAACCTGCCTGATGAATCAGTACCAATGGGTGCCGATGAAACAGAGAACGTTGAAGTGAGACGTTGGGGTACGCCACGCACTTTTGATTTCCCGATTAAAGATCATATCGATTTAGGTGAAGGCTTAAACGGCTTAGATTTTAAAAATGCCGTTAAAATTACTGGCTCACGTTTCATCGTGATGAAAGGCCAAGTCGCCCGCTTAAACCGCGCCATTGGTCAGTTCATGTTGGACTTACATACCACAGAGCACGGTTATACCGAAGCCTATGTGCCATTACTGGTAAACGAGGCAAGCTTACTCGGCACAGGCCAGCTACCTAAGTTTGGTGAAGACTTATTCCACACTAAACCTGCGACTGAAGAAGGCCAAGGCTTGAGCCTTATCCCAACCGCAGAAGTGCCATTAACTAACTTAGTTCGCGATAGCATTGTTGATGAAGACGAGCTGCCAATAAAGTTAACTGCGCATACTGCATGTTTCCGCAGCGAAGCGGGCTCATACGGCAAAGATACCCGTGGTCTGATCCGTCAGCACCAATTCGATAAAGTTGAAATGGTGCAAATTGTTAAGCCTGAAGATTCAATGGCGGCACTTGAAGCGCTGACAGGTCATGCTGAAACTGTATTGCAGCGCTTAGGTTTACCGTATCGAACAGTGATTTTATGTACTGGCGATATGGGCTTTGGCTCAAGCAAAACCTACGATATCGAAGTCTGGTTACCAGCACAAAATACCTATCGTGAGATTTCTTCTTGCTCAAACATGAAGGATTTCCAAGCCCGTCGTATGCAAGCGCGTTACCGTGTGAAAGCAGACAATAAGCCTGCGCTATTGCATACGTTAAACGGCTCAGGTTTAGCTGTAGGTCGTACTTTAGTGGCTATTTTAGAAAACTATCAAAATGCTGATGGCAGTATCACAGTCCCTGAAGTTCTGCGTCCTTACATGGGCGGTTTGACTCAAATAGGCTAATGGAACACAAAATAATACTATGGATAAAGGCCAGCGCTATCTCCGTTGGCTTTCCTATACCGCTGTGATTGCAGTATTTTTTGCTGTAATGCTCGCCACCGTAGGCAAAGCCATCTGGGTTGTGTTAGAAAACGTCAAATAACCCTATCAACTTTGTTCAAGTAAAAAGAAAGGCATGTTTCCCAAGGGAACATGCCTTTTTGTTTGTGTCATGTTTACGTGATGACTTAACCCTATGCCATTAAATACACTTAGCTGGTTTGGGCAGGCCCGCGATTTTCGTTGCTTGTTTCGCAGGTCCAATCGGGAATAGGGTATATAAGTATTTTGAATTGCCTTTGTCTGGTCCTAAGGCTTGGCCAATGGCTTTAACTAATACACGGATAGCAGGGCTCGTTTTATATTCGAGATAGAAATCTCGAACAAAGTTAATCACTTCCCAATGGGCTGGCGTAAGTACAATTTGCTCTTCTGCCGCTAACAACAGGGCCATATCGGGTTGCCAATCGTTAAGATTTTTTAAATAACCTTGATGGTCACGGGCGATTTCTGCGCCATTAAATTGCAATGGATTTACCACGTTATCACCTTGTCATGGAGTAATGATTGAGCCACAAACTCATTGTAATCGATAAGCATCACGTTCTTTAAACGTTCGGATAGGCCACGTGCGACAACATCGTCTTTTAAGACCATCAACTTGAAGGGCGATAATGCCATTGCCCACTGGCGCAGCAGTAACGCGTTAACGCCATCGCTCGATAATAAAATTGCATCTTCCTTACAGGCGTAACGTAAACAAAGTTTCAGCGCGCTATCTCGACTGGGAGATGTTTGAATATGATGTAAAATCATTAGAATACTAAGACCTCATCCACTTGGTTTAAATGGGCTGCGATGGCTTCATCGTTGACCACTGTCACTGGGATCGACAGTAAGCCATGGCTTAAGCCGTAATCGGCTAAGGATTGCTTACAGACAAATACAGAGCCAATATCATACAGCGGCAGTGCTTTAAAGGTGGAGATGTAATCTTTAGCACCAATAAGCTCAGGCTGTTGATCTTTAATCAAATGCAACACACCTTCATCAACAAACACTAAACTCACTTCTTGTTCGAAGCTAGCGCTAAGCAGGGCAAGATCTAAACCTTCGCGGCCACGAACAGTACCATGTGGCGAGCAGCGAAATAGAATACACAATTTTTTCATAGTAGCCCTGAGAGTTAAAAACTGATCAAACGATCGGCCGATTCAATACCTGTGATTAGCTCACCTAAACCGCCCATGATAAATGACTCGCCCACATTCCAGTGGCTTAGGCCATTCTCGCTGGCATCTTGCTGACTCACAATGCCACGACGTAGCGCTGCAGAAACGCAATTGACTAACGGGACCTGATGGGATTGCGCCAGCTGTTTCCAGTCACTGATCACATCATTTTCATCGGAGGCGGGTAAGCTTAAATCTGTGGAGTTATACACGCCATCTTGATAAAAAAACACACAGATAATCTGATGCCCAGCTAAAAGTGCAGCTTGGGAGAAGCGTAAGGCGTTAACACTCGCCGACGTGCCATAAGCGGGCCCGTTCACTTGGATAATAAATTTGCTCATTTAAAATAAAAATGGCCCTAAAAGTAGGGCCATTCTAACGCAAGTTAAGCTAAAAATCGCTAACTAGGATTAGTCATCGTTGCCTATGCCCATCAGGTGCAACAGCGCGATGAAGAGGTTTAAGAAGTCTAGGTATAACGAGATAGTCGCGCGAATGTAGTTAGTTTCGCCGCCATTGACGATACGGCTAGTATCAAACAGGATAAAACCTGTCATCAGTAACGCCAAGCCCGCGTTAATTGCCATAAAGGCAACACTGTTACCCATAAAAATATTAATCACAGCGGCGGCGATCACCACAAGCAAGCCGGCGAACAAGAATCCACGTAGGAAAGAGAAATCTTTCTTAGTGGTCACTGCATAGGCTGATAACGCAACGAAAATCACTGACGTTAACCCCAGTGCTTGCATGATCAGCTGTGGACCGTTTGCCATACCCGCGTAGTGATTGAGCATGTAGCCCAGTGAAGCACCTTCCATACCTGTAAAGGCAAACACCCAGAAGATACCCGCTGCAGACTCGGCTTTACGTAAAGTGACAAACAACAGTACTAAGCCACCAATCGATAAACCAATGGAGACTAACGGACTGATATTTAATGCCATTGCCAAACCCGCACACAGGGCAGAGAAGGCCAATGTCATCGATAACAGCATATAAGTGTTTTTAAGAAGTTTGTTCACTTCCAGTGTTGACGCACTCGTCGAATATAAGGTTTCTTGGGTCATGTTGATCTCCGTTGACACATTTCCAAACTGATCATTTTGATTTTTTACAGCACACTAAGTTCCCGTAAAATCCTAAAATGAACTTAACTGGTGCAATGATACCGTACATGAGATACGGGTGAAAGTCATAGAACCATGAATAACAAATTGTTAATCTTCAAAATTTTACTCAATTATTTATTTCAACTTTAACTGCAAAGCAAAAAAAATAAGATTCTTGTATCTGCGTCTTCATCCACTATGAAGGTAAAAATTTAGTCTGTACATAAGCAGACGGTACACAATCACACTCAATGCTGATTTCAATGACTAGATCAGCATATTGAGTTTAAACCAAGCTTAAGCCAGCCACTCTTTGTGCAATTTTTCAGTATCGCCAAGATATTCCAGCACCCAAGCGAGTGCAGGCGACATCTTGTCAGCATTCCACGCCAAGCAACAAGGGCTTGTCTGCTTTGGATTTTCCAGTTGTTTTTCAACAAGCGCACCCGCCTTAATAAACACGCTCGCTAAATGCACTGGCATATAACCGACGCCTAAACCTTCGCGGAAACAGTTAATGGCACGGATCCAATCAGGTACGACTAACCTGCGTTGATTCTCTAGCAACCAAGTCATACGTTTTGGAATTTCCCGAGAAGTATCTTCTAAACAAATCGAGGGAAAAGGGCGCAGCTCATCGTCACTTAATGGGCGGTCAATACTGGCCAAGGGATGATTTTTACTAACAAGAAACGCCCACTCAATATCCCCCATGTCTTTATATTGGTAAACACCACCGACTGGAATTGCGGTTGTCGCACCAATAGCAATATCACTGCGACCCGTGGCGAGCGCTTCCCAAACCCCGTTAAAGACCTCAATGCGAATAATTAATTCAATATCATGGAAGTGTCGATAAAAGTCAGCAATTAATACGCTGATCCTGTCGGCACGGACGATATTATCAAGGGCTATGGATAAGGTAGGTTGCCAACCATTTGCCACGCGCTGAGTGCCACGTTTCATCTCGTCCATCTGCGTGAGCAAGGTTCTGGCTTGCTTCACAAAATGTTCACCCGCAGGGGTTAACGTTACGCTGCGATGATGCCGTTCAAAAAGAATGACGCCGAGTTCTTCTTCTATTTGCTTGACCGCGTAGCTCACGGCAGAGGGCACTTTATGCAGCCGATTCGCCGCCGCGGTGAAACTACCTACACGAGCCACAATATCAATGAGTTCTAGCGCTTGTTCTGAGAGCATAACTGACGTCCATTCCAATGAAAATAATTGATAGCACAAGTCAAAAATAAACGTTTCCAATAAATTTAACAAGTCTTTAGACTGCACACATTAGTCAATCTGACCCGATTATTTTATGAAAACGTCTAGTAACACCTTTGTAAACATAAAGTTCTTTATGTTTCTATTCTATTTAGCCATGTTGAGCATGCTTGGCTTTATTGCCACTGACATGTATTTGCCTGCTTTCAAAGCAATTGAAGGCTCATTTAACAGCACACCATCACAGGTAGCGATGTCGTTGACCTGTTTCCTTGCGGGTCTTGCCTTAGGTCAGCTGCTTTACGGCCCGTTAGTCAATAAAATCGGCAAACGTTGGGCACTGATCTTTGGCCTTGTTTTATTTGCCATTGCTAGCGTGTTTATTGCCAACAGTGATTCTATATTCATGCTCAATACCGCGCGCTTCTTCCAAGCCATTGGCGCCTGTAGTGCAGGGGTTATTTGGCAAGCTATTGTGGTTGAACAATATGATGCCGATAAAGCCCAAGGTATTTTCAGTAACATTATGCCATTGGTCGCATTATCGCCTGCATTAGCACCGATCCTTGGCGCTTATATTCTGAACGAATTAGGCTGGCGTGCAATCTTTATCTCCTTGTGTGTTATTGCATTTCTGCTGGTATTGATGACCTTGTACTTTGTTCCAGGCAAGAGTCAACATAAACACAGTGAACATGCTGCAGTATCTTATGGGCAAATTTTGAAAAACACCCGCTATTTAGGCAACGTCGTGATCTTCGGTGCCTGTTCCGGTGCTTTCTTTGCCTATTTAACTGTGTGGCCGATTGTGATGGAAATGCACGGTTATCAAGCGACTGAAATTGGGTTAAGTTTTATCCCGCAAACCATCATGTTTATTGTCGGTGGTTATGCGAGTAAGTTACTGATAAAACGCATTGGCGGGCATCAAACACTCAATATCTTGTTGTCGGTTTTCGCAGCCTGCGTTATTTCGATCATCATGTTCACGCTGATTTATCCCGCGAGCACGATTTTCCCACTGCTTATTTCGTTCTCGATTTTGGCCGCAGCTAATGGCGCTATTTACCCAATAGTCGTGAACAGCGCGCTACAGCAGTTTAGTCAGAATGCCGCTAAGGCCGCAGGATTACAGAACTTCTTACAGATCAGCATTGCCTTTGGTGCATCAAGCTTAGTCGCTATGTGGGCAAGTCTTGGTGAAGTGGCGATTGGTTGGGGTATCCTATGTTGCGCTATTTTAGTTGTGGTCGGCTATATACTTAAGAGTCAACAAGAGTGGGGCGACTTTGCCAAACATTTCACTAAGCCAGATCCCGCACGGGTAGGCATAATGTCCGATGTGAAGCAAAATCCAGCGGATTGAGTGTAATAGCAACAATTGGCGCATAATTGAGAGTTAGTGCTTTACAGTCAACAGACTTACTTATATTATGCGCCTCGTTCGGAGGGGTGGCAGAGTGGTTTAATGCACCGGTCTTGAAAACCGGCGTGGGTTTATAGCCCACCCAGGGTTCAAATCCCTGCTCCTCCGCCATATTTTACGGAAAAGCCATCAGCAATGATGGATTTTTTGTTTATATAATTTGAACCCTAGGTTCCTCATTCTAAGCTCAGTTCCTCCGCCAGATTTCGTCAAAAAAGCCGCTAAGCAATTAGCGGCTTTTTGCATTTTAGCTATTTTAGCCTTGCGTTTCTGATCCGAAACGCAGCGCCTCAGCCATATTTCACAAGCAAGACCATCAGCAATGATGACTTTGCTTGTATTATTTAACTCTAGACTTCCTCATTCAACATGATGCACTGACAATCTCAGCCATCATTACACTTTTGGTAATTTGTGTTGGACCATGGCCAGCGCAAAGGAGTTCCAGTTTGCATTAGCATAGCTACTCACCAGATCCCGGAGTGTTGTCGGTTCGCCAGCGTTATCCACCGGTTGCAAAATTATCCGCAAATTCAGCGCATTGAAGTAATCTCGCCGCTCCACCACAAAAAACTGCTTCTTGTAGGGGAGTAGCAATGTGTCCTCAGCTTGCGCATTAAACTCACGCGCGGCTAAATAGCCAGTAAACCAATGATTGAGTAATGTGTCGCATTGTTTAGTATGGAATAAACTTCCCCAATCATCCCCAAGTATGGCTTGACCCGACAGGACTCGCTGGCAATGATGAAAATCGATAAACCCTAGCTCACGTGTAATCACTTGTTGGCAATGCTTAAGCTGGAGATCTGAGTGTAAGATGCCCAACTTCGCCATTAAGGTCGCGACTCTTTGCTTGGCTAACGGCTCATCCTGCTGACAAGCTTTGAGCAGTTTTTTAGCGCGAACTTTGGTTTCATTTAATGCGATGGCGCTTGAGTCTTTCATCTTGGCTAACTTCATTTTGCATTACCTCCATGACTGACTCGATTTGCTCGCGGCACGTGAATGAAAGGCCAAATACTGATGATCAATAAACTCAAGAGACAAGCTAAGATGTCCGCAATTGGAAAGGCCATCCATAACTCAGTCAAAGCGTTTGGCATGATATTAATGTTTAATGCGCCTGTGATAAATGAAATATCTGCGAAGGATAGTTGAGGTAACAGGACCAGCAGGGGCAGTAACAAACCATAGATTTTTATCCCAGATAATAGCAATGCAAGCTTAGGGCGATTTGTGCCTTGATACACAGCAATCGCAATAGCTGTGATCCCCGCAAAAGGTAGGGTGATAAACGTCACACTCGAGATTTTAATACAGGCGGCAATGAGTGCGGGGGCATCGGTGAACACGCGAAATACCGAGTTAGGAAAACCCATAAATACAATTGTCACTATACTCAGATAACAGCAGGTCAAGACGATTCCCCATTTAGCACACGCTAACACCCGAGAAGATGCCATCGCCCCATAGTTATAGGCACTGATCGTTTGCGCTGCGCTGGTAAGTGCCATGAGCGGCAGGGCGATAAAGATATTAAAGCGTCCGATCAAACCATAAGCGCTGATCATGTACGCGACCTCATTCGCCGCTGGCGTATTGGGCACTACATTGGCTAAATGACTGACTAAAATATGATTTACCGATGAGATCACGCAGGCAATCCCAAGATATGACAATAATATAGGGCTACCTAAGCCAAGAATCGCTTTTATCTCAGTGAGGTTGAGCTTTATCTGCTCCATTCTAAAATAAAAAAGCGCCTGTTTACTGGCAAAACGGTTATTGGGGACAAAATAGACGGCTGCAATAAATAGACTCACACATTGACCCGCCACCGTTGCCCACGCAGCACCACTCACGCCCATATCTAAAACGGCAATAAAGAGTGTATCGAACAGGATGTTCATGACCGCCGACAACAAGATAACCAGCAGCATCACCACGACTTTGCCTTGTGCTCTGAGTAAATCGCCGCTAAGAGATAACAAAAAAGTGAATAGACTAAAATAGAGAATGGGTTGTAGATACTCTGTAGCAGCTAAGGCAAGTGTTGAGCTTACCCCAATAAAGGGGTTTGGGGAGCAATGGAACCAAAAACCAACGTAAGCCTTACCACCTCCGCTCAGAGCCTTCTTCCTAGGCAATTCCCTCGATTGATCTTCCGTACTTTTCGAAAGTATTGCTTACGGCAATGTGCATCCGAGTTAATGTGGCCCAACACCACAATCTAGGAGCTGAACAATGAGCCAATCTGACCCGCAACACCCATCCCGCCGCATGCTGCTCAAGCGCGGAGCTGCCCTTTCCACATTGGCGAT